>JAAZYN010000301.1 GCA_014239625.1 Myxococcales bacterium
GCGGCCATGTACGACGCCGGCAAGGGCGTACCCCAGGATCGTGCCGAGGCGTTTCGCTGGTACGAGAAGGCCGCCGAGCAGGGGGACGCCGTTGCCGATCTTCATCGACAGCTGCACGTCGGGATCGTTTTCCAGGTCATCGACCCCTCTCAACTCGTACATGATGAGCAGCCCTCCCTCCTCGATGGCGCGCTGCACCAGGTCCTCGATGGCGCCCAACCCGACGAGGTCGAACAGCGGAGTCAGCACCGCCAACTGGTTGTCGATCCCGGGTCGCCCATCGGGTGACGTGAAGTCGCCGTTACCGCATGAGTCGGCCTCACCTGAGGCGCTGACTTTGCCGTCGAGATCGAACCCGGGGGCGACGCCAGAGGGGCCTTCGGACGTGAACCCCAGCGTGTCGATCGCCATCGCCATCGGCGCTGGGGCCCCCGGCTCGGTGGTCTCGACCTCGACCGCGGTGGTCTCGATGGCCGCCGCCGGCTCCTCCGAGGCGACGCCGCAGGCCCCCAAAAGGAGCGTGTACAGAGCGAGGTGTTTCATGTCGATCGGGCTCCTATCCGTCGATGGCCGTCAGGGATTCGCTGACCTCGCCTTCCGCCGCGCCGAAGGAGGCGGCGTCGACGCCCATCGCGCGGACGATGCTGAGCAGCACCTTGGTCGTGCTCTCGTTGGCCGGCGAGCTGTAATGGATGCCCGTCTTGATCGCGCCGCTCGCCCCGCCCGCCAGCACGATGGGGAAGTCCTCTGGTGTGTGCGTCTTACCCAGCCCGACGTCCGAGGTGCCCAGCAACAGGCAATGGTCCAACAGCGTCCCGTCGCCCTCGGCGATGGCGTCCAGCGCTTGTAGTTGGTACGCGAACGCTTCCATACATTGGAGGATGATGTCGTGCACCATCACCTGCTCGCCCGGCTCGTCGTGGGTGAGCTGGTGGTGACCGGCCGTGGCGTTGGCGAACAGAATGTTGGTCAGGGGACGTGTAAAGATGTTCGTGAAGACGCGCGTCTGATCGCAGGCAAGCGCATAGGCGAGGATGTCGCAGAACGCGCGGTTGACGACCTGGATCTGCGGGCGCCCTTCGATGTCTGGATACTCGCCCTCGGGCATCGGGGGGTAGTCGCACGACGCGTAGTTGGGAGGCTCTTCTTCGAGTTTCCGGAGCCGCTGCTCCAACGAGCGTATGCCGTCGAAGTGCTGGTCGAGCCGGAGCCTGTCCGCGTAGCCTACGGAGGCCTTTACGGCCGTGATGTCGTCCATGACGGCGTCGAGCACGCTCCGCTGAAGTGTCAGCGTAGGGTCTATGATGGGGGCCTCGCCCGGGAGCTGAAAGCCGCCACCAAAGACCCGCTCGAACAGCGCCAAGGGCTCTCGCTCGGGGGAGATGGGGCTATTGGGGCCGGCGTAGCACACCGTCTTGCTCCCCACCGCGGTGCCGACCTCGATGGAGGCGAACCGGGTCGCGTCTCCGATCTCCGAGGCCAGGAACTGATCGATAGTGGGAGCCGAGAACGTCCAGTCGGTGCCGTCCATCAAGATGGGGCCGCCGGTCAACATGCCGCACAGGGTGGCCCAGTGTGGCTCGAGGTTGGGGACCTTGACCTCCATGCCGCTGACGACACTCAGCTTGGCCTTGTGAGGCTCGAGCGCTGCGAGCTCCTCGCTGACCTGCCACTCGGCGCCCTCCCCGATGGGGGTAAAGCGATGGGGCAGGACGCCGTTGCCCCAGAAAAAGATCCCGAACCGTTTCGGGAAGCCTCCGGGCTCCGCGGCATAGGCGGTGCCGTGGCTGTTGAGGAACATGTCCAGAGGAGGCAAGCCGATGGTGACCAGTGAGCCAGCGAGAAAGCCCTTGAGGAGTCGCCGCCGGGAGAATCTGTCGAGCTTGCGCATCTACTCGCCTCCTCCTTCGGTCGGTGGCACCGTCCCGCTCTCACCGATCAGCCGGAAGCCGGGGCTCGTCGCGACATCCATCATCAGCTGCTTGAACGAGAACCCGCTCGCCTCGAACCGCTCGTGGAGCGCGTCCAGCAGCGCCGCCTCCCCAGCCTCGGGGATTCGGCCGATGGCGTAGCTGTAAAGCATTTTGGCGGTGCAGCGTGTCGACGCTTCGTGATTGGCGATGACCTCCATCAGGTCGATAGCGCTCTCGAAAGACATCCCGTCCAAGTCCCCGGACGGGTCGATCATGGCGCCGTTGTCCGCGAGCCGGTATCGCCCTATGCCGTCGAACTGCTCGAGCCCAAAACCGGGAGGATCGATGAAGCCGTGACACCCGCCGCAGGAGGGGTCTTCCATATGGACCAGGAGCCGCTCGCGCAGCGTCTTTGCGTCCTCGCTGGGCTCCGGAATGGCCGTGTTGAGGCCGGCGGGTGGAGACGGGACCGTCTGGCACAGCAGCGTCTCGCGGATGAACAGACCGCGAAGGGTGGCCGACGACGACACTGGGTGTGCGTGCAGGCCGAGGAAGGACACGTGGCCCAGAAAGCCGGCGCGTGGGCCATCCGATGGCAACTCGACTTGCGCGAACCCCTCATCGACCGGCGCCGGGATATTGTAGATCGCCGCCAGCCGGCGATCGACGAAGGTGGTGCGCGTGGTGAAGAAGGTGCGGAAGTCCGCCTCGACGTCGTAGATGAGATGTTCTGCGAGCCGGAGCGTCTCCTCGCGGGCGCTGGCTCCCAACTCCGGGCTGAAATGTTTGAAGATGTTCGGGTCTTTACCCATCTCTTCGAGGTCGTACAGATGCAGCCACTCGGCCACGAAGTTTCGCCCAGCGCGTCGATTTCGAAGGTTGCTCATGAGGCGGTCCACCTGAGCGCGCAGTCCATCCTCGGTGGCCAGCTCTCCTGCCGCGGCGGCCTCGAGGAGGGCGTCGTCGGGGCTGCTGTTCCACAGGTAGAAGCTCAACCGGGTCGCCAGCTCGAAGGCGGTGAGCTCACGCGGCTCGCCTGGGCTCGCCGGCGCTCCCACCTGGATCCGGTAGAGGAAGTTCGGCGAGGTGAGCAACGCTATGAAGGCGTACTGAACGCCCTGGTTGAAGTCTCCCAGGGTGGTGGCTGCCGACGCTCCGAGGCTCACCGTGGTGGTGAGCTCGGCGTCCGTCAGCGGGCGTCTCCAAAGACGTCGACCCCAGGTCGCCACGATCTCCTGGAGGCAGGCCGCGTCCGCCGAGCTATCGGGGGCACAGCTCAGGATCATGGCGGCGCGCGCGGGCGTCTCGAACAGTTGCGCGGCGAGGGATTTGGCCCCCTCAAAGTACTGCTCTGCCCCCCGCGGCGACAGTGAGTGAGTGGTCGCGCCGACGGCCTGAAGTCCCGCGGACGGCAGGTCTTGTTCCAGGCTCGGTGGCGGCACCACATCGGTGCCGAAGAGGTCGTGGATGGTGTTGTGGTACTGGCGTTTGGTCAGCCGCGACAGGGTGGGGCTCGGCGCCTGAAAGGTCGCGAGGGACTCGACTTGAATCGGCGTGGTCAAGCTCAGCCCCGCGCTCGGCTCGACTTGCGGACAGCCCTGAAGGCCGGCCGCCACGGCGCTGACCGAGAGGACCGCGGCCAGCCGGAGGTTGGGTCTAAGAAGCATGCGCGCTAATCTACCCGAACATGCATGACGTCGCACTCATCATCACACTGGCTGTCGCGCTCGGGCTGGGTTGCTCGGCCGACCATCCAGTCCTCCTGTCAGACGCCCTCGACATCTCCGCCGATGAGACCGCGGTCGACGCGTCGCCAGACATCGCGCCCGACGCGGGTCCGGAACCTTCGACTCTGGACTTCGCCGTGGACGCCGCAGGGCCCTTCAGCGTGGGTTACAGAACATGGGAGGTCACCTATCCGCTCAGAGGAGGTTCCGGCGACCGCACCATCGCCATGAACGTCTGGTACCCGACCGAGGACGACGCCGGGGAACATCCACGCTACCTCGGCTTCCTGCTGGACGAAGACACGTTTCAGGACGCCAGCCTGGCCCTCCCCGTCGATGGCGTGAGCTACCCGGTGTTGGTGCACAGCCATGGGCATCAAGGCTACCCGTCCAACAGCCTCTTCATGATGCGCTACTTCGCCAGTCACGGCTGGGTGGTGGTGGCGCCGGAGCACGTGGGCGACACGATCTCGGACGCGTCGGACGCCGAGACCGTCGCGCACTATCTGAAGCGTCCGCAGGATGTCTCCCAGAGTCTGGACGCGTTGGCGGTCGACCCCGCGCTGGCGGCCGCCGACACCGAGCGGGTCGTGCTCAGCGGCCACTCGCGCGGCGTCTACACGGTGTGGGCCAGCGCCGGCGCGGCTTACGACCGGGCGCGCATCGCCGCCGAGCGCCCCGACGCGACCGCTCAGGAGCTCGACGTCTTCGAGGCTGGGCTCGGGGACTCGCGCGTGGTGGCGGCGCTACCACTCGCCGGGTCGTATCGCGCCCAATGGTTCGGGGCCGCGGGCTACACAGCGGTGACCATCCCGCTGCTGACGTTGACCGGATCTGCAGACAACCCGGACAGCTCTCAGTCGCAGTGGGACGCCATAGGGGTGGGGAGTATCGACTTCACCTGGGTCGAGCTGGAGGGCGGGTGCCACCAGACCTTCGGGCTCGGTGGGTGCGGCACCCTCGACGACGCCGAGGGCTTCGCCATCGTAAACACTTACGCGCTGGCCTTCGCCCGCCACCACCTGCTGGGTGACCCCTCTACGGTGGGGATCGTCGAAGGCACAGCGCCGGTCTCGCCGAAGGCCACCGTGCAGATCAAGTAGCGTCGGCGGGAGCCTCTCGCAGGCACGCCCGGATCTTCTCGACGACATCGTGGAGCGCCTGCGCGTCGCGCGGGATGTCCAGTTGGGACGTGTCCAGCTCGACGAGTGGTGTCGCGCGATAGGTCTTGAAGAAGTCCTGATAGGCGTTGGACAGCCCCAGCAGATACTCGCGGTCGAAGTCCTTTTCGTAGACGCGGCCGCGTCTGGCGATCCGTTCCAGCAGCGTCGCTTGGTTGGCGCGCAGGTAGATCACCACGTCGGGCTTGAGGATCTGCGCTTCGAGCGCCTTGTAGACCTTGTCATAGAGGGCCAGCTCGTGCTGAGCCAGGGTAAGGCCCGCAAAGATACGGTCCTTGAGCAGGTGGTAGTCGGCCACGATGTCGGGTTGGAAAAGGTCCGGCTGCTGCAGCTCCTGCTGTTGTTTGAAGCGCGACATCAAAAAGAAGATCTGCGTCTGGAAGGCGTAGCGCTCTCGGTCGCCGTAAAACGACGCCAAAAAAGGGTTCTCCTCGAACTCCTCGAGCACGATGCGTGCGCCGATATGCGCGGCGAGTTTATCGACGAGCGTCGTCTTGCCGACCCCGATGGGGCCCTCCACCGCGATGTAGACCGCGCGCTCCAGGTCGCCTTCACGCCGCATCACAGCAACGCCCTCAGCCTGTCTTTGAACTCCAGCTGGTCCACGAGGTCGCTGAGATAGTCCATGCGTTCGCTGTCCCAGATCATCACCGGCGACATGTCGTAGCCCGAGACCCA
>JAAZYN010000302.1:0-1711 GCA_014239625.1 Myxococcales bacterium
GCTTAAAGCTCTCCTCGGCCATCACCTGGGCGAGCTTATCGTCACCGATCTGGCTTGGCCTGCGGCGTGCGGTGGAACGTGGGATCGTGTTGGTCGCCGTCGTCGCGCTCGCTTCGAGGCGGTGGGGGGGGACGACCAAGGCATCAAGGAGCGGGTCGTCGGCCCTCAGCGACGACCGCGCGGCCAGCTGGGTGGCCAGATTTTTCAATTGCCGCACGTTGCCGGGCCAGTCGTACCGCACCAGCCGCGCCACCAGGCTGGCCGGCAGCCAGATCTCCTGGTCGGTGAGCTCCGGCTCGAGCACGTGCTCTCGTCG
Source organism: Myxococcales bacterium (assembly GCA_014239625.1). Lineage (GTDB taxonomy): Bacteria > Myxococcota_A > UBA9042 > PHBI01 > JAAZYN01 > JAAZYN01. The sequence continues at coordinate 317 of JAAZYN010000302.1, forward strand.
CTCCCGGCGCAGCTCGGACGACAGGAAGTGAACGAGCAGGCGGGCGATATCGTCGCGCCGCTCGCGTAGCGGCGGGATTCGGACCTCGGCCTGTGCCAGCCGGTAGTAGAGCGGGCGACGGAAGCGTCCGGCGTCGATGGCGTCTTCAATGTCGGCGTCGGTCGCGGCGATGACCCGTGTGTCCACCTTTCGCACCCGCTTGGCGCCCACACCTTGTACCTCGCCGGTCTCGAGGACGCGCAGTAAGGCCGCCTGGACGTCGTCGGGGGCGTCGCCGATCTCGTCGAGAAAGAGCGTCCCGCCGTCGGCGCGTGCGAAGAAGCCATCGTGGGGGTCGCGCGCGCCGCTGAAGGCTCCACGCGCGTGCCCGAACAGCTCCGAGGCGGCGAGTGACGAGGGGATAGCGGCCATGTTGGCGACGACGTACGGGCCACCGGCGCGCGGGCTGACCGCGTGGAGCGCCGCGGCTACGAGCTCCTTGCCGCTGCCGGTTTCGCCGCGGATCAACACAGCGCTCGAGCGCGCAGCGAGGCGGGAGATCTGGTCGCGGACGGAGGCGATGGCGTCGCTGCCGCCTACCAATCCGTAGTCGTCGCCGACCGGTCTTGGGGCCCGTCGTCGATGTAACAGCACGACGATTTGCGTACCCAGCCCGAGGACCACCCCACGATCCAGCGCAGCCTCATCGAGGTCGGCTGTGTCCACCACGGGCATACCGTCGATGCATACGGCCGTGCTGGTTTGCCGCACGTCGATGCGGGCGCCAGCCCGGTCGAGTGTGAGCAGGACTGGTTTGCGGCTGATGAAGGGTGTCAGCAGTGGTCCCGAGATGCCGCCGGTGAGCGTGAAGTCGGGGGAGCTGCGCGAGATAGGAGTCGCGCCGAGCGCGGGCATGCGGTAGGTCGCGCCAACGCGGTGAGCTTGAGGATGGGCGAGGATGGTGAGGACCGGTGTAGGCACCGCTCGCGCCCTGGCTTTGGACATAGGATCAGGAGCGAGGGTGTCGGCATCCAGGATGGGGTCGTCGGTGCGCACCTCGCGAGCATAACGCGACGCGGAGGGTTGTGCGGCAATACATCGTGGCCCGAGCTCACCGTTCCCCTGGATCGTGTGTGCCAGCGATGCCAGCCCGCGCGCCCGCGCCCAGTCCGCAGGTCAGCCGATGTCGCCGGCGTCCCGTGTGGAAGTTCCATGGCGCAGCGCGGGTCTTTTTTCGGCGCGGGCCGACGCCGATCGGGCTCGGATTGGCCCTGCCAGCCCTTCGCCCTCGCGTCGTGAACCGACCCTCCACGCTCCTGAGTACCCCACGCACCTTCGCACGCAGGGCACCCGGGGACGGCCGCTCACTCCGCCGGTCAAAATGGTTGATACCATCCTTCGGGGCTTGTTCGACCC
>JAAZYN010000302.1:1720-5497 GCA_014239625.1 Myxococcales bacterium
TCTGACTCCGCCGGTCAAAATGGTTGATACCATCCTTCGGGGCTTGTTCGACCCAGCTCTGCGTTGGGCCTCCTTGAATTGACCCCCGCCAGTCCTGCGTCGGCCCGCCTTGACCTGGGCCGAAACGCCTGGCGAATCCTGGCGTCAACCATTCTGACCGGCTGCGTCAGACGTCTGCGCTGGTGGCTCTCGGCGAGGGTTCACTCCGGATCGGGAACGCAACCCTGACTCTGTGTGTTTCCGACGCTATACTCCAGGAAGGCGCGCAGCGATTCGGCTATTGCCGTCACGCCATCCACCCTCCGACGGCAGCACGGCACAGGAGCTGAATGCCGCATCTCGCCAGACTTTTCGCGGTGTCGATCATCGCCCTTTGCTCCCCCGCCACAGGAGCGGCCCCTCAGTCCAACGAGGTCCTCTTCGACAGTGAACCCGCTGGCGCCGAGGTGCGTGTGGATGGCAAGATCGCGTGCGCTAGGACGCCGTGCAAGGTGCGTTTGACGAGTAGACGGTCGGTGAGCATGCGCGCCGCCGACCACCTCAGCCGCACCGCGATGGTGGATCCGCGCGCCGGCCGCGTCGTGCGATGGGTGCTGGAGCCCGAGTTCGGCTCGGTGTACGTCGAGTCGAGGCCTCCGGGGTTGCTCTTGCACGTCGACGGCAAACCCGCTCAGGCGACGCCCACGACGCTTCGTCTCAAGCCTGGCAACCACAGCATTCGGCTGATGTCACCGTGCCATGACCAAGACGTCCGCAACGTGGCGATACAGGCCGGGCAGGCGCTCGCCGTGGGCTTCGACCCGGAGCCGCGTATGCGGACGTTGGACTTTCGGGCCGAGGACGCGGATGGGCGGGCGCTGCGCGCGGAGATCCTTATCGGCGGCGCGCAGGGGCGCGTGATCGGCGCCACGCCCGGGCATTTCAAGGTGCCGTATTGCGAGCGCGCGGTGACCCTGCGTCACCCCCACTGGGGGCGCGCCGAGGTGCGCCTGAGCGCGTCGACGCAGATGGTCAGGGGAGTGCTCGATGGGAGCTATCAGCCGCTCCTGCGCCTCGGCGACCACATCCTCGCGAGCGCCGGCAGCACGCGTCCTCGCGTCCTGGTGACGTTGATAAACGAGTTCAACTGCCGTAAGTGCCGATCGCTCCGCGCCATCGTCGCGTCATTGCGCTCGGAGCCGGACGTCCACGTGACCGTGATCCACAACCCGGGGTTTCGGAACCGTCACGCGCGATTGGCGGCTCGGGCTGCGTTGGCTGCGGGTCGCCAAGGGCGTTTCTGGGAGATGTTCGCGCGCCTGCACCGTCACCACGCCAACCTCGGCGCGGCGGAGCTGGAGGGGCACGCCCGGGCGTTGAATCTCGAGGTGGGTCGGTATCGCCGCGATATGGATGACCCGTCGCTGGAGGCGGAGCTCAGCTGGCACCGACGGGTGGCCTGGGATCTGATGCCTCGAGACGCCCCCGCGGCCTACGTCAATGGCGAGCGGCGCGATTACATCCGGTCATCCCACAGCCTCGCCAAGACGATCGCGTCCGAGCGGGAGGCCGTGGTGCGGGCGGGTTGGACCGAGGTCTTGGCGCGGATTCGTGATCGAAACCCAAAGCTCGCTGGCTTCTTGGTGGACGGGGTGAAGCCGTCGCCGGAGCCGCTGCGCGTCAAGCGCGTCTTCAGCCCGACCGTGTGGAAGGTCCCACTCACCGGGCATGAACCGGTTCAAGGGGGTACGGCGAAGACCGCCCTGGCGACCCTGATCTTGTTCAAGAACTACTACGACTGCGTCGACTGCGTCGAACATCATCGATTGTTGGCGCGAGCGTTGGCGCGCTTTGGTGACAGCCTTCGGATCGTCCACAAACAGAGCGCGCCGCCGTCCCACAGTCCATCGGCGGTCAAGGCCGCGCGCTTGACCGAGTGTGCACGACGGCAGGGTAAGTACTTCGCGTTCGACGCGCTCGTCGTGGCAGCCTCGAGGAGCGGGAGAGCATCGCACCGCGCCGTCGCGCGTGCTGTCTCCGGGGCCGGCCTCGACACGACGAAGCTGGCCACCTGCCTCAAAGATCCGACGGTGGACAGCCGGCTCGACGAGGACGCCATGGCGGCCATCGCTGCGAACGTGGCCAGACGGCCAGTGCTCTTTGTCAACGGGCGCTATGTCAACGACGCGCCGCTGTGGGAAGATCTCGAGCAGCTGATCACTGACGAGATGGCCAGGGCATCGGCGAAGCTCGCGTCCGGGACCCCACGCGGACGCCTGTACACGTCGTTGGTGTCCAAGGGGCGCCAGACCAGCGTCGTCAGCGCCAAGAAGGTGAATATCAACCGGCGCGGCGCCATCCGACTCGGGCCTCGGCGGGCGAAGGTGCATCTGACCCTGTGGATGGACCTCTACCGCGCGCCGACCCGACGCGTATGGGCGGCGCTCAACAAGACGCGTGGTGTGCTGGGGTCGAAGTCGACGTTGACCCTCAAGGCCCTTCCCGGGAGGTATCACAACACCGACCGCAGCAGCGGTGTGGCGCTATATTGCGCGCATGCTCAACAGAAGGCCGAGCCATTCGTACGCGCGCTGCTCGGAGGCCGGCACTATCGCGCCCACCGCCGCGTCCTCACAGGCTATGCCCGCAAAGCTGGGCTGGACCTCCCCAGGTTCGAGAGCTGCCTCGACAGCAAGCGGATGGTGGTGGCCGTAGAAGCTGACGCCGCCGAGGCGCGCCGGATCGGCGTAAGCAGCGCCCCTGCGCTCTTCATCAATGGGTACAGGCTCGAGCGCCGCGCCTATGCGGGTCGCGGCCAAGCGTCGTTGGGACGCTATTTGCGCCTTGCGCTTCGGCAGATCAAGGCGCGACGATAGGACCTATGGGCGACGCCGAGTGGGAACAGATCACCGAGTGGCACGTGGACAACGGCCGCGGGCACCGGCTCTTCCTCAAGCGAACCGTGGTCACATCGGCCCTCGACAGGGCGCGCAGGCCCTTGCTCATCGTGCCGGGCTACGGCATGAACTCCTTCATCTTTGGCTACCACCCTCGCGGGACCTCTCTGAGCGGTCATCTGGCGCGGCGCGGATTCGAGGTCTGGACCTACGACCTCCGTCAAACCGGCCGTTCGGAGCGGATCGACCGGGCGGCTGCGGGTCCGTCGCTGCATGCGTATATCGCCGAAGACCTCCCGGTCATGATCGACGCGGTGCTCCGGCGCTCCGAATGCGACGAGGGCAGCCGGGTCGACGTGCTCGGGGCGAGCCTCGGTGGGACCATGGTCTACGGTCACGTCGCGCTCCAGGGGCCCGCCGCGAGTCGGTTGGGGACCGTGGTCACGGTCGGCGCGCCGCTGCGCTGGGATACGGTGCATCCAGCCCTGCGGCTGGTGTTCCGGTCTCCGTGGTTGTTGAGCAAGGTGCGCATCTCGGGGACCCGGCGCATCGCCCGCGCGGCGCTGCCGATCATGAAGAGGGTCCCTCAGCTCCTGTCCATCTATATGAACCCGGGGATCGTCGATCTGAGCGATCCGGGTGAGCTGGTCAAGACCGTCGAAGATCCCGACCCCACGGTCAACGCGGACATCGCGCGCTGGATCAACGCCCGCGACCTCGAGCTCTCGGGGGTCAACGTCACCGAGGCGCTGGCTCGGGTCGAGAGCCATCCCCTGCTGCTGGTGCTCGCCAACAGAGACGGGATCGTCCCCACCGGCACGGCGTTGGCCGCCCGAGACGCCTGGGGCGGGCCGGTGGAGACTCTCTACGTCGGCGATGACACGACGTGGTACGCGCACGC
>JAAZYN010000303.1 GCA_014239625.1 Myxococcales bacterium
GGGGAGCGACGCAGCGTCAGGAGCCGCCAGCAGGGCGAAGACTCTGGCGTCATGTCGGAGCGGCCCCTCGGGCACGTATCGAGCTCGTTTGTGAACCAGCACGCCTCCGTTGTTCACGGTGTTGGAGAACACCTCCGGGGTGGTGAAGTGGCCCGGTTGTACGGAGGCCGCCAAGATCCGGCCCGTGGTGCTGGTCGTGGTGAACTTGGCCAGGGACTGGCACACCGGCTCGAGCAGCAGGCTGCCGGGCCCCTCTAGCGTAACCGCCACGTGCTTGCGGTTGTAGTTGCACGTGGCCGCAGCGGGCGGCTCCTCCTCATGGTAGAACTGCCACGTCTCCGTCGGCGTCACGTCCGGTCGGTCAGCTCGAACGAGAAAGCTGTCGGCGACCAGGAAGTGGCCGCCTCCAATCGGGACCACCCACCGGTCGAAGCTCTCCAGCCAACCGACGACCTCTGCCTCCGCCCAGGCCGGATTGCCCGCCACGCGCCCGTACACGTTCGCCCCATCCAGATGAACCCCGGCGGCATCACCCCAGGTCCCCGGCGCACTGGTACCCACGCCCCCTCGAATCTGGCTCGTGTTGGTCGCCACCGTGTACCCGGCGCTGGGGTGGACGGCCTCGGGCACATACAGCGTGCTGTGGCCCATGGGGTTGTTGTCGGAGGCCTCCCAGGGGGTGCCCTCGATCATCTGCTGCACCGCGTAGATGTCTTTGGCCTGGGTGCCGTAACCCATGTCCGCGACCAATCGCGACCCATACGCGGTCCACACCAGCGTGCCGAAGTCAGCCTCCATGTGGGCGTAGGTGTTGGGCACCGAGCTGACCGCCACGTACGTCTTGTCGGCGTCCAGGAGCTTGTCCCCGGGCTCCGCGGTGCTGGCCAGGTCCGTGGCCCCCGGGGTGTGTGTCTTCAGGATGCTCCATCCGCCCTCTGGATAGACCCGGATCTCGTTGGCTGGCGTGGTCTCGCCGCATTGACTCAGGATGGCCGGCCAATCGCGCGCTATCAGCGGGTCGAGCACCCAGGGATCCCGCAGCCCGTGGTCATAGTACTTGTGTGCCCAGAAATCGCGCGCGACGCACGGGTCGATCACGGCGGGCTGCCCAAACACCCACTCGTCGACCAGCGCTGCGTAGATAGGCACCAGCGTCCCCCACCCGTTTTTCGCGTGGCCGTCGCCGAAATCGACCAGGTACCCGTCGGTCGCCATCACGTCCAGGTACCAGCCGGCCGTCAGCTGGATCGACGACCAGGGGAGCGCATGGACGGCCCCTCCAAAGCTGCCGTTGTAGAGCTGGACCACGTTCTTGGACGGCTCCAGCGCGTATTGGCTGTAGGTCGCTCCCTCCTCATAGGCGCCATCCGCTTTCCAATACGGGCCATGGAGCCACATGGAGCCGACCGCCAGCAGAGCCGCCTCCGGGGCGCGAGGATCTTCGTGATAGTAGGCGATCGCCCAGGCCAGCGCCCCCTCGGCCAACACCGGGGTCCAGTTGTTGCCGTTGAAGACCGCCCAGTGGCGGTTGTCTATCAGCTCCAGGTAGGCGTCCACGCGTGGGCTCATGTGCGCCGCCAGCAGGGCGTGCTCGTCGGCGGTGAGCTCGTCCCAGAGGACGTCCACGAACCGCGCCCAATAGGCCATTGTCTCGGCGGTCCACAGGTCGAAGCCGAAGTCACAGAAGCCGCCCGAGCACCACACCCAGCTGTCCAGGTGCTCCAACTCCTTGGCTTTGAACGCCGCGACAAGCCCCGCGAGGTCTTCGGCGTTCCCCTGACAGCTGCCGGGATCCGGCCCCTGGAGGCACCCTCGGACCCGCCGAATCAGGTGCAACGCGCGGCGCGAGCGCGTCTTGTCCAACGACCAGGTGTCCCCTGCGCCGGGCAGGGCGGCCTCCAGGTAGGGGGACGCGTCCGGATGATCGACCAGGGCGGGTATCGCTTGGCCCCGGCACGGCATCGCGCCGAGCGTGATGAGGTCCCACTGGTCCTTGACGTTGACGAGCCCTCCCCACCCGCTCGGGGCGTTGGTCGTCGTGACGCAGGGCAGGGCGTCGAAGGGCTCCTGCGCTGCCATCCACACCGAGTCGTCTCCGAAGATCCGCGGATGCGCCAAGCCCGGCACCGTGTCGGAGAGCACCTCGGCCCGCGTCTCCAGGCTGATCTCACGCAAGGTCATGTTCGAGTAGGTCCCCGTGCCCGAGACGCAGGTGGTCGTGTCATTGGCCACCACGCAGCCCCCTGGATATTGACGATACACCAGCACGGTGACGACCAGCTCGGCGACGTGCTGCAGCGCATCCGGGACGGCGACGTGGTGGTCGACGCCGGAGCTGTAGGTCAGGGTCTGTGTCGTGGGCATGTGCGGCCCGGTGATCTCGTGCCCTCCAGCCCCAGGCGTCGACCAGAGCAGGTAGAAGCCTGCGGGGTGGTCCTCCCAGGGCTCGGCCGTGTTCAAGTCGCAGGAGCCGTCGCTCGAGAGCTGCTGAGTGGGGCACGGTTGCGGCGGGCTCCCGAACAGGCGCATCCACGCCACGTTCAGATCCACCCGCACCGAGCGGTGACCCGGGGGGACCGGGAAGCGCGCCTGTACCCACGCAGGATCGCCGACGATCGGGTCCCAGATGCTGTTGAGCGGGCGGTTTCGAAACATGAGCTCGCCCACGTGGGTACCGGTGGACTTGGGCACCACCCAGCAGCGCTCCTCGCCCGCGTACGAGTAACCGCCCCCCACGGAGATGCGCGCTGGGTTCCAAAGGCCGACAGAGCAGCCGCTCGCGCTCGGGAGGCCGGACTGGGGCGCGGGCTCGAAGGTGAGCCTGTCGATCCGTAGCTGGGCGACGTGCTCGGGCCAACCGATGGGAGACGGCGACGCCGGTGGTGTCGGCAGCAGGTCGAGCTTGTCCGCCAGGCTCTCGGCGATGATGGCCCACTCGGTCCCGCACGGTCCCACCCCGGCAGAGCATGCCTCACAGGCGTTGGAACAGGCGTCCCCATCGTCGTCGTCTCCGTCGTCGCAGGCCTCGCCGTCGTCGGCGTCGGTGTCGCCGTCGCCGCAGAACCGGGTGGCGCCGTCCACCAGGGCGCACTGGGCGTCGCAGACCTCACAGGCGAGGGCGCCGTAGGGGCAGTCGAGGCTGGGGTTGGGGCCCGGGTCGCAGGCCTCTGTCCCTTGCACGATACCGTCGCCGCACACCGCGGTCCCGACCTCGGGCGCGCTATCGGGAGCGACGGGCTGGGTGTCTGCCGGCGTCGGGGCCGCCTCGTCTGCGAGCACATCGGAGGCAGCGCTGGAGCCATCCTGGGGTGGGTCCTCGGACCCCACCGGACCAGCGTCCGCAGGTGGGCCGGCCGGGCTCGGCTCTTTGCAGCCGCTCACCCACGCGAGTAACCCCAGGGCTACCCATCCGCTCATGTTGACTCCAGTCATCCGGCTCGGACCACCTCCGTGCCGTCAGACTACCAAAATCTGCCGACCCGCTCGCCTTCGATTTGGGTTGTCGCGGGGAGACCCCGAAGGGACAGCTCGCTGCGCCAGGGCTCTCGGCTTCTCGGTGAATCTGCCGTAGAGTCTCGGGCATGGATCCGGACATCCCTACCATCCCACTGGACTTCAAACGGCTGGCCATCGACGAGATGCGACGCCGGAGCGAGGCCCTCCGTGAATCGCTGAAGCATCGGCGCACCGTGCGGCACTTCTCCTCCGAGCCGGTACCGGTAGACGTCGTGCGCAATGCAATCCGCAGCGCGGCTCAGGCCCCGTCCGGCGCCAACAAACAGCCGTGGACCTTCGTGATGGTGCGGGATCCCGCGGTGAAACGTCAGATTCGGGAGTTGGCGGAGAAGGAGGAGCGCGATTTCTATGCGCGCCGGGCTTCCGACCAGTGGCTGTCAGACCTGCAGCCTTTCGGCACGAACGCCAACAAGCCGTTCCTGGAGCAGGCACCCCTGCTGATCGTCGCGTTTGCGCACGCGCGTGGCCCCTCCGGGGAAAAGCACTACTACGTCAAGGAGTCCATCGGTATCGCCTGTGGCGTCCTGCTGGCGTCGCTCCACTGGGCGGGCCTGGCGACGCTGACCTACACGCCCAGCCCCATGGAGTTTCTGGGCGGGGTGCTGGAGCGTCCGGCGCACGAGCGCCCCTTCCTGGTGTTTCCGGTAGGTTACCCAGCAGCCGGCTGCCAGGTGCCCGCCATCGAGCGCAAGCCTCTGTCCGAGGTGTTCGTGGAGGTGGCTCCAGGGGCAGCCCTCGGGGATGGCGACGAGCAGAGCGGATGAGGCCGCGAGCACCTGTGGGCAGCTGACGCAGCAGCAGCTTGTGGGCGCCGCGGATCCGCCGGGCGCAGCCGCAGCGGCACGAGACATCGGGGCTGCTGCTCGCCGGCTACACCGACTACACCGACCACCCGCGAGCGCGCGGCGGATCCGCGCACGAGCAAAAGCTGGTAGGGTACAGCCGATGAAGACCTGTTGCAGTACGTTGTTTTTCGTCTGGCTCGCGTCGACGAGCCCCCCCGTCATGGCGACCGACCACGCGACCGAGCTCCGACCCGCCACGAAGGCCAAAGTCACTCTGGAGAAGATCCATAGCAGCGGGTGGCCCGGCGAGAAGGTCGCCCGCGAGGTGTTCCGGAGCAACAACGCCGCGGTTCAGGAGTGCTACCGACGGGCGCTCGTCAAGGCGCCGAAGTTGTCGGGGAAGGTCAGCGTGTCCGCGTGGATTCTCTCCACCGGGAAGGTGTACCGTTCGACCTACACCAAAGATGAGAGCACCATCGCCGAAGACGCCTCGGTGGTGAAGTGTCTGATGGGGGCCGTGGCCACCTGGAAGTTTCCCGCCGGCGGGACCAAGATTGGGAGGGTCCGTTACCTGATGGGGCTGTCGCGCCGCTGAGCTCGAGACCTCCGACGGTCATTCGCCACTGGGGACGATAGACCCCAATTCTGCCCATTCTGGGGTCACTTGACCCCGGCCAGAGGCCTCAGCTGCCGAGTTGATCAAGGCCGACCGAGTCAACGCGCTCTGGCACGCAGCTTGCTCCTGAATGTGCGAACCGCGATAGCGATGACATCACGTCCGCAAACGCTTGTCGCGCTGGAGGCTCCCTGTACTTTGAATTCGAGAGACTCGATGTCTACCAGGTCTCGGTCGATTTCGTCGTGGTGGCGGACGCCATCACCGAAGCGTTCCCAAGGGGCCGGGCCTATCTCAAGGACCAGATACGACGAGCTGCCAACTCGATTCCTGCGCTTCATCGCAGAAGGCGTCGGCGAGCTCGCTCCGAACGAGAACGTCCGCTTCTACCGCATCGCCAGACGGTCAGCTGTCGAGTGCGCGTCACATCTGCTGGTCTCTCGACGACTGAACCTGGTCGATGAGCAGCTCGTCCTCGAAGGCCGTGAACTGTGACTTCGCGTTGTGGCGATGCTGACCTCGATGGCCAAGAGCGTCGGAAGCAGGCAGCGGAACAACCGCACAGCCGGTAACGGTAAC
>JAAZYN010000304.1 GCA_014239625.1 Myxococcales bacterium
AAAGCACCGAGGATCCCAAGCATGAGCCAGAGGTTGGTGAGAAATGGGGGCTAGCGGCCGTTATCCCTTTGGTGCCGGGAGTGGGGGTCGAACCCACATGGACTTACGTCCGGGGGATTTTAAGTCCCCTGCGTCTACCAATTCCGCCATCCCGGCACTGGGACGGAATGCTGCACACGGTCGCGCAGCGACGCAAGCCCCCAAATGCGCGATGCTGGCATTTTCGGGTTCCCCATCGCCAAGCGTGGGCGCGTGCGACGGACCGTCGTACACTGGCCCCGTGGTCCCCGATCCCATCGACGATTTTCCGCTGGTCTACCCGGACATGGAGCCCGACGACAACGGCCTCGTCGGCGTCGGTGGACGCCTGACCCCAGAGCTGGTCATCGCCATGTACTCTCGCGGGGTGTTCCCCTGGACAGGCGAACATCCTATCCCCTGGTTCTCGCCCGACCCCCGGATGGTCCTCGAACCCCCACGGTTTCGGACCTCCCGGAGCCTCGGCAAGACCCTGCGCGGCGGCGAGCTGGAGGTCCAGATGGATACCCGCTTCGTCGAGGTCATGGTCGAATGCGCCACCACCCCACGCCCCGGCCAGGACGGGACCTGGATCACGCCCAACATCCACACCGTTTACGGCCAACTCCATGGCCAGGGCCTCGCTCACAGCGTCGAAGTGGTCGATGGCGACGGAGCGCTCGTCGGTGGCCTGTATGGCGTGAGCCTGGGCCTGGCGTTCTTTGGCGAGTCCATGTTCTACCGCCGGCGCGACGCCTCCAAGGTCGCGCTGTGGGCCCTGTGCCAGGTGCTCCAGGAGGGCGGCTTTCACCTCATCGACTGCCAACAGGAGACCGAACACCTGAGGAGCCTCGGCGCGACCCCCATCCCCCGCGCCGATTACCTGACCCGCCTCCGCGTCGCCTTGGCTCATCCCACCCGGCGAGGACCGTGGACCCAGTGGGCCCAACGCATCCCAACCCCCCGGTCCGCATCGGAGCAGGCATGACCCGGCTCATCCTCGTCTGTATCTCCGCCCTGGCGATGCTGGCCTGCACGACCCAGCGGCGCCTCGACTACGCCTGGACCCACAGCGCCTCCATGCAGACCATGATGCGCTACGCCGTCTACGCCCCAAAAGACCTGCGCCCCCACGAGCAGCTGCCGCTGGTGGTCTTTCTGCACGGCGGCGGCGACCACCCCGGCTCGTTCGATCAACACGGGGTCGGACACTATCTCGACGCCGCGATGGCGTCGGGCGAGATCCCCCGCGTGGTGATCGTCGTCCCCGAAGGCTCCGGAGGTTTCTGGGAGAACTGGAACGACCACAGCCGCATGTATCAGGACTGGGTGCTGCGAGACCTGCTGCCCAAAGTGCAGCGGCGCTACCACACGCGCCGCTGCCCCGATGGCTGCCACGTCATGGGCGTCTCCATGGGTGGGCACGGCACGCTCCGGTTCGCGCTCAGTCGGCCCGAGCTGTTCGCCACCGCCAGCGCGCTGAGCGCGCCGATCTTCGACGTCGACGCCGCCCTCGACTTCATGGACAACTTCTTTCTGCGGCTGTTCGTCCCCGTCGACAGCATCTGGCCCGGACGACGCGACGTGGGCGAGATGCGGCGGCGAGACGTGTATCACCGCTGGCGCAAGGACGCGGACCTCAAAGGCGTGAAGCTGCTGCTGGCGTGGGCGCGACGGGATCGCCAGGGGATCATCGACACCAACCGGAAGTTCACCCAACACCTCACGCGACGAGGGGTGAACCACACCGCCTTCGAGTTCGAAGGCGGCCACAACTGGGTGTCCTGGCGTCCCGTATTCCGACGGGTGCTGCGCGAACAGGTGGCCGGCAAGCCCCCAGCGTCGACGCTCATGTCGCCATAACGCGCCATGCCTCTTGGTCGAGCTGAGCGCGTCCCGGCCCCTGCGCCGTAGAGCGCCCTGTGTCGCCAGCGCGTGGGCGACGTGTACGACGGCAGCGCAATCCATACGCGCCTCAGAGTGGTAGGGTGCCCGATGCCAAGACTTTTCCAACGCCTCGCCGTCGCTGTCCTTGCTCTGAATGTCATGGGCTGCGGCGGCGACGAGCCTCGAAGGGCCGCCGCGCCGGACCGCCCGGGGACAACCTCGTGTCCGGCGCCCCCGCCGTGTACAGCGTGTCCCACAGGAGACGATCCCACGGCTTCGGGCGCCCCTGACTCGCCAGAGGCCCGTCTGGTCCTCGCGGTGTGGACCCATCTCGCCCAAGGCCAACCGGAAGAGGTCAGCAGGCTGTTGGAGCCCGAACTGGCCGCTCAGCTGACGCCCGCGCGATTGGTCGACATCGTCAAGAAGGTGGAGCGCGCTCACGGCGCCGGTCGCCTCGTCGATGTCTGGGCGACCACCCTGCGAGAGGACGGCGAGACGTTCAGCGCCGGGGCCGGCCTGCTGCGCATGTCTCGAAGCAAGACTCGGTTTCGCCTGCTGCTCGTGCTCAACGCCGACCAGACGATCCGCGGGCTCTGGCTCAAGCCGATCTGATGCCCAACGGCCGCCGCTCCCTCACGACTGGCGCGCATCGCGGTCGCGATCCGACCCACCGTCGCGCGGTCGCGCCGTCCGGCCCCACGAGAACTTGCACCGCACACGTATCAGCGGACACCATGGCGTCCACACCACCACACCGGAGTCGCGGTTGAACCCCTATCTCGCCACACTCTCTGCCGTCGCCCTCCTGTCGATCCCCTGGAGCGCCTGCCCCGGGGAGGCTCCGACCTCGGCGGCCAGCGCTGACGCTTCATCCGACGTCCCAGCCGACGTCCAGGCCGACACCCCACCCGGCGTCGACGACGCGAGCGACGCGGCGCCCGTCGACGACGCCGAGTCGGACGTCGCCGGCGTCGACGACGCTGCGCCCGCGGACGCACCGGCCGTCGACGCTGGGCCCATCCCGTCGGGCCCCATCGGGGGAGACCAGCGCCCCGCGCCGGTGACCCTGCCTGGCGACTATTCTCCAGACCAGGCGTGGCCGCTGGTGGTCCTGCTGCACGGCTTCAGCGCCAACGGCTTTGTGCAGGACGCATACCTCGGTTTCAGCGCGCAGGCGACGCCGCTCGGCTTCATCGCGGTGGTGCCCGACGGGACGAAGAACCCCGACGGGCTACAGTTCTGGAACGCCATGCCCGCCTGCTGCGACTTCTACGGCTCCGGGGTCGACGACGAGGGCTACCTGCTGAGCCTCGTCGCCGAGGCGAAGTCACTGTGGAACGTCGACCCCGAGCGGGTCTACTTCATGGGGCACTCCAACGGTGGCTACATGTCCTATCGCATGGCCTGCAGGCACGCCGACGTGGTCGCCGGGGTGATCTCCATCGCCGGATCCTCGTACACGACCGAGGCGGAATGCCAGCCCTCCCAGGCGGTCAGCGCGCTGCAAGTTCACGGGACCCTGGATGGCACCGTGGTGTACAGCGGCACGTCATTTACTCCGGGGGCGCAGACCATCGTCGACCGCTGGGTCGCACGCAACAACTGCACCAGCGGTCCCTTCGAGGGCGGCGCCCTCGATCACGACAGCGCCGTCCCGGGCAACGAGACCGAGGCCAGCTGGCACCGGAGTTGTGATGGGGGGGCCGAGGTTGGCTTCTGGAAGATGAACGGCTCAGGACACGTCCCGACCTTCACCTCCTCGTTCATCGTCGACGCCCTCACCTGGTTGTTGTCGACCCCCACGAACTGATCGGCCGCGTAATCCTGCGAGCGCCCTTGTGTTTTGAGCTTCGCCGATGCTTCTATAGGCGCATGAGCGAGATCGACGTCCGGGTGAAGGGCCAAGGCAGCGTGACCGGTGACGCGGTCATCGTCGATACTGCCATCGACACCATCTGCAGTGCCTGCGGCGGCAGCGCAGAAGCGGTGGCCGAGCTGAAGAGCCATTACGTCTGCGCCGAGTGCCTGCGCCTGCGCCTCGAGGCGATCTCGGTGGCGCGTTACCAGCTGCGAGGCAGCTCCAAGCTGCCGTGGGGTAAGCTCACCAGTTAGCCCGGGAACCGAGATCCCTGTCATTATTTCTGGCGCCTTCACGCCGCAACGCATCGTTCGCCCGAATCGCGCAACGCCTGAGGTTCTTGTCCAGCAGGGCCCAGCGCGATCCGAACGGCGGCCGAAGCTCGTGCTCCGCCCTGCGCCCCTTGGGCATGCGCAGCGCTGGTGGGCGCGGCCCGGAGGCTGGTGACATCGTGTTGGAAAACCGTCGCGCCGTTCGGAGGGAGACCACGCTTGCCCGCGCCGCGGAGCCACCGCTGACAGCGGAAGGGCCAAAAAGCATCCGGGCTGGCCCGAGTGGTAGCCGGTCGCCTGCCGTGGTGAGCTCCGTCGAGCGCCTCGCACCGGCCGGTGCGTCCCACCCGGTGGTTGCTACCGCGGCAGCGCGTCCCCGACGAACGCCGACCAGGCCGCCTCGGGTCGGGACTCCAGCCCCGTGGCCATGGCGTCGAGCCCGCTGGTGGACACGTCCAGCGTGATGGCGACCGGTACTCGGGAGGTGTCGCCCGCGTTGAGCCACGCCACCAGGGTCCCCTGAAGCTTCGCAAAGTCTGCCCTGCAGTCACACTCCCCGAGTCGCTGCGGCAGCGCCACCGCCAGCGCCCGGACGCGCCCGGCCCAGTCCATCATGGGGAGCGCTCGCAGCAGGTGATAGGCGGGGGCGCAGTCGCGGACCGGCGCCAACTCCTTGGGGTCATGATCGAAGTTAAGAGGCGCCAGGCCCGTCTCAGGGTGCCACAGGGCGAAGAGGTTGGGGTCCATCGACAGCTCGTCTCCGTCAGGCAGCGGCGCCGAGAACAGGAGCTGCGCCTTGCGATAGCCGTACGCGCTCAGCCCTCTCAGAGCGCCGATGACCAGCTGGCTCTGGGCGCCTGGGTGCACGGCAACCAGCGGGACGTCCGCTTCGGGGAGGCCCGGTGCCGTGTTGTAGCGGCCTTTACTGTCTTTGCTCAGCTCGGTGATGGTGCCGGTTCGGCTGTCCGGCTGCCACCACAGGGTGGGGCGCGCCGACGGCGGCGACGCCAACGTCGCCACCATGTCTTCTTTGATCCAGCTCGCGTGCCCCCCGGCGATCCAGCCCACCGCGCCGTTTTTGACCACCATCACGGGTCCCGGCGTGGCGCCGGTCGTGGCGAACCCCTCCGGGAGCGCCGGGAGGTCGAAACCAAGCGTTCGGTGCATGCCCGCGACCGACGCCGTGTCCGGGGCCAGCGTGCCGAGCAGCGTCCGCAGGTCCTCGAGCTCTCCCGAGCAGGTCGGAGGGTTCAGCGCGCTCGGCGGCTCCAACACGGGCCGTTCGCCGCCACAACCGACGGCGAAAGCGAGCAAAAGCAGAAATGACCTCATAGGTCGGGGTATCAACAACCGCCGAACGCAGCAAGCGGATGGCAGTAAAAATGGCCGGTCGGCGCCGGATACTAGCCCGGAACATTCATGGAACTTCGAGGGAAACCAAGGAGGCGTAGTGCTGCC
>JAAZYN010000305.1 GCA_014239625.1 Myxococcales bacterium
GAATTGACCCCCGCCAGTCCTGCGTCGGCCCGCCTTGACCTGGGCCGAAACGCCTCCGAATCCTGGCGTCAACCATTCTGACCGGCTGCGTGAGAGACCAAAAGAACGCAGCGCGAGCGGCCTGTAAGCCGAGTTCTGTTCCAGAGTCGGGTCGCCCCTCGTCTGGCGATGGCCATTCATCAAGGCCACGGATTGCTCCGTGGCTCCAGCGATTCTACCCGAGGCATCAGGCGGGCCGCCTGCGACCAGCGAGCTGGCCTGCCCCATGTCGATCTTGCTCCAGGTGGGGTTTACCGCCCCCCACGTCACCGCGGGGCACCGTGAGCTCTTACCTCACGCTTTCACCCTTACCCTGACGGACCCAACGGATACCGTCTGGGCGGTTTACTTTCTGTGGCACTTTCCCTGAGGTCACCCTCGCTGGACGTTATCCAGCACCATTGCCCTTTGGAGCTCGGACTTTCCTCCCGCGCTCAGGGCGAGCCCTGGGCGCCGGCGACCATCCGGTCCACTCGCACTACGTTCAGCGAGTGATTTAGGCTCCGAGAAGGCTTCGGTCAAGCTTTGCTTCGCGTCAACGCTCGACTCCGGCCACGGCGTCGAACGGCATGATCCCGCCGCGGGCGGCAGCTGCTCGCCGGCCGGCTCGGTCGGGGGCAGCACTCGAGAGCCCGCCGAGCGACTGCGGCTCCGCGATCGCCGTGCTCCGTCGTTCTGCACCATAGGATCGGACGCGCGTCCTGAAAAGACAGGTGCCTCGCGTCATCCTGGCGCGTCTCGGTTTGGCTCGCGGCGTGCCGACGAGCGACTGGCCGTCGGATCGGACATGCGCCGAGTCAGCCCGCGGCCACCGACTGCGTCGGAACATTCATGGCGCCAGTGATGTCGTTGTCCGTCACGGCATTGTCCTCTGCGCCTTTGCGCCTCCGCGCGACCCGTTGCACCTCGACGGCGACGTTCAAGTCGGGCGGCAACTCACCCGCGTGGTGCGCAAGAGCGCGAACGTGTCAACGGCGGACGCTGAAGCGGGCGCGGCGTGCTGCGGCCCGCAGAGCATCTTTGGCCCGAATCGCGCTGGGCCGGAGCTCCTTCTTCACCAGCGCCCAGCACGACTCGATCGGGTTGACGTCTGGCGAGTACGGAGGGAGGAGCTTGAGCTCAGCCCCACACGCCTCAATGAGTTGACGTGCCCGAGGGGTGTGGTGAGCTCGCACGGTGTCGAGTCGGCGACATACGACCGCGAGCTCCCGCCGCTGGCGGTTTAAGTCAGCGGACTTCCCCCTCGCGACGCGAGTGTCCCGCGTGGAAAGCCCCGTAACGCTCTCCGGGGGTCTTTCGGCCCAGCTCTGCGTTGGGCCTCCTTGAATTGACCCCGCCAGTCCTACGTCGGCCCGCCTTGACCTGGACCGAAACGCTCCCGAATAACGTGACGCTACTTTCCACGCGGGCCTGGGGCCAGCGCGATCACCACGAATGAGACTGTGCCGTTACGACCGCGGCCCGGCTCGAGTGTGACCGCGAACGGTCGCGGAGCTGCGTCAGCGCCGCCTTCGGTCGACGCCAGCGCTATGCTGACGGTTCCAACATCGCGGCCGCGCATGCTCCGGTCGATGGCGTCCAGGAAGCGATCTTGATCCGCGCCCTCGAGCAGGTCCGCGAGGGAGGTGCCGTGGTACCCAGGCTGCAAGCCGAACAACCGCGCGAACATGCCGTTTGCATGTTCGATGCGGGTGCGTGTGTCCAATATCGCCAGCGGCCGGTCGATTCGGTCCGACAGCAGGTCGATTCGCTGGCGGTCTTCGTAGATGCGGTCACGCTTGAGATCGTCGGTGATCGCCAGGCGGTCGAGCATCCGGTTGAAGGCCGCCGATGTCCTGCCCATCTCGTCGTCGCCGATGACCCGCGCCTGTACGTCGAAGCGCCCGCGACCGGCGGCGTTCATGACGGACTCGAGGTGCTTCAGAGGTGCGACCAGACGCCCGGGCAACAGCAGGATGACCAGCCCGACGTACACCAGCGTGAGCAGCACGAGCGTGATGAGGTATCGGTTCGCCGCGTCGACCTTTCGCCGGATCTCATCACCCACTGAACCGACCTGGGTCGACAAGGCGGTCCGCAGCGTGTGGATAGACGCCAAGAGCCTGGATTTAAACCCCTTTATGCGGGCGCGCGCGTCATCGTGACTTTCGAAATAGCGGTTGAGAGCCCACGTATCCGTCGCCACCGCGCCCAAAAACGAGACCGCTTGACCGACCAGGTGCATCTCGAGTCGTTCCACGCGCTGAAGCGTCTGCGGAAGTGACGGATCCGGATGATCCAGGCGCCATTGGCGTGCCTCGCCATCCTGTCGCCGGGCGGCCCGCTCGATCTCTGTCGTCGACGCCAGCTCCGGCGGAGCCTCTTTAGCGAACCGAGCGAGCTCTTCGTCCCACGCGAGCTCCAACGCCTGCGCCGCGTGCCCGAGCGATTTCGCGAGGTTCGCGTGGTCGGTGCCCAGTGACGCTCGGGACAACTTCCCGAGCGCCGAAGTGACAGCGCTCCAGCGAGTCCGCTGGTCGGGGCCGCCACCAGCGTTGACGAAGATCAACGGCTCGGTGACCACGGCTCGGATGGCTCGATCGACCCCCTCGAGCGCGTTCTTCGATTCAGCCAGCGCCCCCAACCTCTCGCCGGCCGCGAAAAAATCGACCATATACATCACCGTCAGCGTGATCTGAGGGATGAGCAGGGCGACGACCGCGAACAGCGCGAGCGTGACCTTGCCACGCACGCCGGCGCCGCGAATGCTCAAGCGCTTCGCCAGCTCCCTAAGGCGCCGGCGCCGCCAAGGGTCGTGTCGATGCGGGCTGGTCATGGGTTGCGCTGCAGAGTGCGGATTTGCTTGGCCGTGCCGACGACCGCGAGGAGGTCGCCTTGCTCGATGATCGTCTGTGGACCGAAGTCGGTCAGGACGGTCCGCTCGAAACGAGTGGTGCCATCCGCGCCGACCACTGGAGGATGCTTGATGATGGCGGTGAGTCGCACGCCGAAACGTCGCTCCGCGTCGCAATCAGCGACCGTCGCGTTGAACCACGAGGGTGGCGCCACCATCTCCACGAACTCCTGGCCTGTGCTCAACGCGAGACGCGCCGTCAGGTCAGGCTCGACCAGCCGGTTGACCAAGGCCTCCGCCATGTCGCGCTCCGGGTTGAGGACCTCATGGGCTCCGATGAGCCTCAGGATGCGCTCATGCAACGCCCCTTGAGCGCGCGCGACGATGTGTTTGGCGCCGAGCTGACCCAGCTGCGCAGTGACCAGGGTCGACACCTCCAGATCGCGCCCGATGGCCACGACAATGGTGTCGGCTTCTTCGACTCCGCTGGCCCGGAACGCGAGCTCGTCGGTGGCGTCGAGGACGATCGCCTGGTCCACTCGCTCGCGCCACAGGGCCACGATGGCTGGGTTCCGGTCGATGGCCATGACCTCGGCGCCCAGCTCCGTCAGCCGCTCGGCGACGCGCGCTCCAAACGTCCCCAACCCGATCACTGCGAATCTCTTCAGCGCCATCTCACATCACCTATCCGACGACTACGCGGGCTTCGGGGTATTCGAACTGGCCGTCGTGGTCACGCTGGCCCACCGCCAAGGCGACGGTATGAGGCCCTAAACGACCGATAAACATGAGCGCGATCACGATGACTTTCCCCATCTCATCGAGCTCGGACGTGGCTCCCATCGACAGACCGACGGTGCCGAGCGCGCTGACGGTCTCGAACAGCAGGTGTTCGAACGGGATGTCTGGCTGAGTCCACACCAGCAGCGACAACCCGATCACGGCGACGCTCGCTGCGATCGCCACGATCGCCGTCGCGCGGGCGACGATCTCGGAGGCGAGCGTCCGTTTCCACAGCTCTACCCGGGAACGGCCCAACAGCGCCGCGCGCACCGTTGTGAAGAGTACCCCCACGGTGGTGGTCTTGATGCCGCCTCCAGTGGAACCCGGGCTGGCCCCGATAAACATCCACAGGCAACTGATGACCAGCATCGGGCGTGACATCTGGCTGAGGTCCACAGTGTTGAATCCGGCAGTTCGGAGCGACACGGACTGGAAGAAGCTCGCCAGCAGCTTGTCACCGATCGGGAGGCCCTGGAGGCTTCGGTTGTACTCGAGGAAGAAGAACAGCACCGTGCCGCCGATGATCAACGCGATCGACACGACCAGCACCAGCTTTACCTGGACGGAGAGTCGACGCCAGGACGCTGATGGCCCATGGCGCCAGGTGTCCCGCGAGGCGAGGACGCTCACAACCACGAAACCGAGTCCTCCGGCGATGATGAGCAGCGCGTGGGTCAGGTTGATGATCCAGTCGCCCGACAAGCTGACGAGGCTGTCGCCGAACATGGAGAAGCCAGCGTTGCAGAACGCGCTCACGGAGTGGAATACGCCGATCCAGGTAGCCTCCGGGGCCGGGATGCCCAGCGCCATGAAGCGGGCTGTGAGCGCGGTGGCGCCGATCAGCTCTACAGCGAAGGTCATGACGAAGATCGCACGAAACGTCTGGGCGAGCGCCGTGGCCGAGTTCTCCTCGAGGAGCGACTGCATCAACCGTTGGTCGCGCAACCGCAGGCGACGTCCGGCGAGCACCAGCGTGGCCGCCGACAGCGTCATGATGCCCAGCCCCCCCAGCTGAATGAGGATCAAGATGACGAACTGACCGAACCGCGTGAAGGTCTGTCGCGCCGCCACTTCATGCTCGTCGGCGACGGTGTTGAGCGTCGCCAAGCCAGTGACACAGGTCGCCGACGCGCTCGTGAAGATCGCGTCCAGGGGGGCCGCGCCATCACCATCGGTGGTCGCCCTGGGGAAGGTTAGCAGCACGCTGCCGACGCAGATCACCAAGAGAAAGCTCAGGACCATGACCTTCGCCGGGTGGCTCCGCAGCGACTCTGCGTAGCGCTTGTAACGCGCCGTCCGAGTCAGGAGTTTCAGGAGCACGAGGCTCTGCCGGACAAACAACGCCAGCGCCCAAATCGCCGCAGGCGCTGCCATGGGTGGCGCGATGTCTCCTAGCGCGACCGCCAGCGCCACCATGAGCAGCGCGATCTCGGCCCAAAGGGCGCGTACCGCCAGCAGCCGGCCTCTTGTCGTGGTGTGTGCACGCAAGCCGACGATCTCGCCCGCGACGCTCAAGGCGACCGCGACCCAGACGACGACGTCCGCGACGGCCGCCAAAATCGGGCTCTCGAAGAGCTCGTAGCCCTCCTTGGCCAAGAGCGCGCACAGGGCAAGTGCGCTGCTCCACGCTACGGCACGCTGCAGAGGAGCCCCTTTGCCTTACTTGGGCTGCATCTGACGCTTTGCCTGCTGAAGGTACTTACGTGCCAGCAGGTTCGACGAGTCGAGCTTCTTGGCTTTGCTGAAGTACTTCGCGGCCAGGGAGTAGCGGCCGTTCTTGTACGCGCCCATCCCGAGCTTCAGGAGGCGGCCGCTCTCAGCCTTGTTTTGGGCAGCGG
>JAAZYN010000306.1 GCA_014239625.1 Myxococcales bacterium
TACGTTCCACAGGGGCAGGCTCAATCGTCGGAGTGGTCGGTCGGACCGGCGAGCCGATCGTACTTCACCGCGCTGCCCCGTGACAGCTCTGGCGGGTAACGCTCCCCGTTCAGGGCGATCTTTCGCTGCGCGGCGGCCATCAGATCAATCCCCGCTCGGCGCGCGAGGTTGATCGTGCAGATCAACACGTCTGCCAGCTCCTGCTGCAGCGCTTCGAGCTCGACGGGCGCGTCGGGCGCCTTCCACATGAAGAGCTCCATCACCTCCGAGGCCTCGCAGCTCAGACAGATCGCCAAGTCCTTCGGGGTATGAAACTGCTCCCAATCTCGCTCAGCGTTGAACGCTGCGAGCCGAGCGGCCACCGTCTCCAGCACCGTGGTCGTGTCGCTCCAGTCCTCGCTCACGGGTCGACCGTGAGGGCCAACAAGAACTCCGCCTTGTGCCGGCTCGCGCCCTTGCGCCCCCCCGTATGGCCCCGCGCGCTGCGATGTTGGGCCACCTGCGCGAGGACACGGTAGCCGGCGTCTTTGGCAGCCCGCTCGATGAGTGGGATCACCTGAACCACGCCCCCCCCCTTGCGCTGCCCGTCGCCGACCACGAGCACCACGCATGCGCCCTCGGCCAATGACGGTCTCCAGGCGCTGAACGCCCGCGCCATATCCTGCGCGTAACGGGCAGCGGCGCCGCCGGGACCCAGCTCATGTTGCTCCCGCCGTGAACCGATCTCCAGCGCCTCGGCGGAGCCCGCATCGCAGTCCAAGATGGAGTAGCGGCGGCGGTGATGCTCGACGTAATCGTAGGTGCCCGGATACGGGGGGCTCGAGCAGATCATCCCCACGCTACGCGGCTCCAGCTCGAGGGCGGCGCGCCCGTCCGAGACTCTGAGGGTCGGCGCGGGGGCCTCCCGGGGGGCGGCAGATGCGACGGACCCGAGGTTGCGTGAGTGCTCTTCGGCCCTCGCCACGAACCACTGCAGCAGCCGCCCCTTGGGCACAAAACGGTGGTCACGATCCACTCTGGTGATCGAATCGGTCGCTTGGCGCGAGGCCTTGACGGCGATCGAGGAGAGCACGACGCGCAACATGCGGGCCACAGGCGGGCTTCGGATGCGAGCGATCTGCCGTTGCAAGCACCACAGATCGACCAGGGCTGGCGGGTCGTACCACGCGCCCTCGGCCTGAAAAAACGCTCTGGGCACCCTCTTGTTGGCGGGCCTGTGGGTCCTGGCGCTGGTCGCCGCCGCCGCAGCAGCGTCCACAAACGCCGTCCGCTCGGAGGGACCCCAGCGCAGCGTCCTCGCCCAGGCGACCTCGACGGCGACCGGGTTCAGATCCCGACCGAGGGTCTGTCGGCCGGCAATAAAACCCTCGACCGCGACGGTACCCCCGCCCATGAATGGATCCACGATCCACCCTGGTGCCGCGTGTCGGATCGCCCGTCGAGCGGTCAGCGGGTGCATGCGAGCAGGCCAGGCGTGAAACCCATGGGTCAGCTCGCGCGCGTCGGCGCCACCGACCTTCGCGGCGGCTTCGAGCCACGCGACGACCTCCGGATCCCCCTTGCTCTTGACCGCTCCCCCAGCCTGAGCCAGCGCGGTACGCCTTTTGCGCGGTGCTTTCATCATCGTGCCTGTCAGCATACGGTCTGGTTGTGCGATTGGACCAGTACATCGCCCGAGTCGAGGGCCTGACCCGAAACCAGGCGCGGAAGATCATCAAGCGCTCACAGGTCCGGGTGGAAACCGAGGTGGTCATAGACACCGGGCATCATATCGATCCGCGGGAGGCCACGGTGTTTATCGGGGAGCGCCAACTCACCTATGGCGAGCACCTCACGCTGATGATCCACAAGCCGGCAGGCGTCGTCACCGCGACCAGGGACCGATCTCACCGGACCGTGCTCGACCTGATCGCGTCCCGCGACTATCCGCGCAAGCGCGACCTGATGTGCGTGGGGCGGCTGGACAAGGACACCACGGGGCTGTTGCTGCTGACCACCGACGGTGGGTTGCTGCAGCGCCTGACGCACCCGAGGCACGGGGTCCTCAAGCGATACCTGGCGCGCATCGAGGGCCCACTGGCCGAGGACGCGCAGGCCCGCTTCGCGGCGGGCGTGGAGCTCAGAGATGGCACCATCTGCCGCCCTGCGAGTCTGGAGGTCCGGGGGATGTCAGAGGTCCTCGTGGGTCTTCACGAGGGGAGATACCATCAGGTCAAACGCATGCTCGCCGCCTGCGGCGTGCGCGTAACGTCGCTCCATCGACAGAGCGTCGGCGGACTTGCACTTGGCGCGCTGCCGCGAGGCGAGACACGACAGCTGACTCCAGAAGAGGTCTCCGCCTTGTCACCCCCACCCAAGAGCACGGACATGCCCCAGTGAAACTGCACCACCTCAACTGCACCACGATGCGCCCCCGCGGTGGCCGTCTCATCGTCGGCGAGGCCTCGCCCAGTCTCGGTCATGCCATGGTCTGCCACTGCCTCGTGGTGGAGACCGAGGCCCACGGGGTCGTGTTGATCGACAGCGGCTTCGGGCTCGACGACGTCCGAGACTTCCAGGGGCGCTACGGACGGATCTTCAACCTCCTCGCCCGTCCCGAGCTCCACGAAGAGATGACCGCGCTCCGACAGCTCGAGGCCCTGGGATACGATCGGGCGGATGTGCGGCATGTGATCGTCACCCACATGGACCTGGATCACGCAGGTGGAATCGCCGACTTCCCAGATGCGACTGTTCACGTCTATCGGGAGGAGCTCGACGCCGCGATGCGCCCAGCGAACATCCATGAGCGCACCCGCTACAAACCCTGCCAGTGGGCTCACGGCCCCAACTGGCAGCCCTATGACGACCAGGGCGAGGCGTGGTTCGGCTTCGACGCCGTCCGCGATCTGGAAGGGCTCCCGCCCGAGATCCTTCTAGTGCCGCTGACCGGGCACTCACGGGGCCACGCGGCGGTCGCTGTAGACACCGGCGGCGAGTGGCTGCTGCACTGCGGAGACGCATACTTCCACCGGGACGAGGTCCTGCCGTCCGGAGGCGCTTGCCCGGCTGGCTTGAAGTGGTTCCAGTCCCTGGTTCAGGCTGACGGTGGAGCGCGGCTGGCCAACCAAGAGCGGCTGAGGCAGCTGGTCGCGGAACACGGCCAGGAGGTGAGGACCTTCTCCGCTCACGACGCGATCGAGTGGGAACGGCTGAGGGGCACCGGGTGACCGCACGCCGCCGCGAAGCCGCTGAGCCCACGGCGAGCCCCAGGTGGCGTTCCTGATCCCCCGGTTCGGTCGCGGTGCGACGTGGCGCGGCCGATCGCCTATTCCCCTGAGTCAGGCGACCAGCCAAACTGCTCAGCGTACTCGTCGACAAAGACCTGAGGCAGCTCCGGTCGCAGGTGAAATCCATTGAAGGGCTGGCTCTTTGCGTGCGGCCGCAGCTCGACCAGGCTCTGTTTGGCCAGCGAGGCTCCGCCGTCGATGCGCAAGGTGTCCCCGGATATGAACGCCGCAGCGTCGCTGAGTAAAAACGCCACCGCAGCGCTCATCTCAGCCTCCGTGCCGGGTCGGCCCGACGGATTCATCCGGAACGACTTCGAGGCGATCTTCTGCACCGTCTTCGGGTAGTTGAGCAACCCCGAAGAGAGCACCCAGCCCGGAGCGATCGCGTTGACCCGAACTCCCGCGGGGCCCCACTCGATAGCCAGGGTCTTCGTCAGATTGACCACCGCCGCGCGAGCCGCGCCCGTATGAGCCATACCGGGGAAACCGTTCCACATGTCCGCCACGACGCTGACGATCGCGCCGCCATGCTTGCTCATCGTGTGTTTGAAGAGAGCCTGTGAGACAAACCAGGTGCCGTTGAGGTTGGTGTCGACGACCGCGCGCCACCCCTTCGGCTTGACGAGCACCGCCGGCGACGCGAACTGCCCGCCCGCGTTGTTCACCAGATACCGTATCGGACCATGCTCGGCGACGAGGTCGGCGACGGTCGCGTTCACCTCGTCGGCCTCCCGGATGTTCATGGTCCGAACCACGGCCACCCCGCCCGCCTCCCGGATCTCCGCCGCCGTCCTCAGCAGCGGCTCCTCGCGGCGCGCAGAGATGATCACCGTCGCCCCCAGGGAGGCCAACTCATGCGAGATACAACGCCCGATGCCAGTGCCACCGCCGGTGACGAGCGCGACCTGACCTGCGAACAGGTCGGAACGAAAAACACTGCGGAACATCTCTGTCTCCTGAAGCAACACGTGGGGCGAAGGCCGCCGACCCTTGGTCAAGGGTGCCGGTCCGCCTTCACATACAGCGTGTAACGCACCGCCGGCGGCAACAGCAACCCGCCTCCCACGGTTGTCGAGCGGTGAGAGCCCAGCCTGCGGTGACCGCGCCATCGAGCCCGGCTCATCCGTGGCACCTCGAGTGACGCCAAGGGGCGCAGTAACGGACGTAGCGGGACCGCCAGCCGGGCAAAAACGGCTCCACATCCGTCGACCTCGCCGCAGGGAGCACGCGCCCGTCAGCGCTGCGGATCCGCCGGTCGCAGCCGGCGAGCCGTGATAGAAGGGGGCTGAGCGCGCCTCCAAGTTCGCGACCCCGTTTGTAGCGTTCGACGGTCGCGCGCAGCAGGGGTACGGCGCTTCATCCGCCGGCCGCTTCGTGTTAAGGGGCCTGTAACCCTCTCAGCACGACCAGTGACGACCAACCTGGACCACGCCAACACAGCGACGTCCGCTCCGCGGCCCGACTTCAGAGCCCCCCTCATCCCGGGAGCGCCTGCGGCCGACCTCCGCCGCTCACCGGCGGCGCGGCGCGTCGCCGAGCTCGCAGCTGCATCGTCGTTGTTCATGGCCCACTTCGAACATCGCGTCCACGTGCCGATGCCGCCACGCTGGATCCCGGACGGGCGCCCGGACCTGGAGTCCATACAGGTGTGGGAAGCCGGCGTGCTGCCCGAGGGCAAGTACACCACCTTCCGTCACGATCAGCTGATCGGCAGCTTTCACCCGATACATCGCGGTAAATGGACGACCCACGAGCTGGCCCATGGGGTGATCGGGTTTGCGTGGAGGCCCGGCGCCACCCCATTCTTCAACTCGCTGGCCGCTCGACTCGCCGAAACACTCCCGGTCGCCCTCTGGTACTTTTTCGACGAGGCCTACCTGCAGCGCTGCCCACGCCACGCAGGGGGAGGACCGCTGTTCAATGAGTTTTGCCGGAGCTGTGAAGATGCGGCTGCCTTGGTCTGCGACAATGACCCCTCCGCAGAACGGTGGCGCCAAGAGGGCCGGCGTTTTGTCGAGCAGGAGCTAGCCTGCGTCCTGAAGTCACGACGCCTGGGTCGCCCTGTGCCGCACCGGCGGGGAACCCTGGAGCTGGCCAGCGACAGCCTGGCGTACGCGGGCGCGCAGAGCCTACGGCTGGGGTCCAGCGAATTTCATCGCTTCATCGAAATGTTCTGCCCGCCGGCGACCGGCTGGCATCCACCCTTGGAGTCCCTGGA
>JAAZYN010000307.1 GCA_014239625.1 Myxococcales bacterium
ACGTGTGCTCGACGTGCCAGCCCAGGGGCCACTGTCTCCCGTGCTCGGCAGGCCTGGCCTGTCGAGCGGCCGCGGACCGAGCTCGGACGACACGATGGCGCATCGTCACGGTGCCCGCGTCAGCGCTCCGACGCGCCGCGGTGTCCCCGCTGTCGGGCCAGGCGACCTTGGTCGGCCCTGGCCCGGCGGCGCGGCGGGCGTCAGGGAGTGGTCGGGTAGGGGTTGCCCTGGCAGAGACCATCGAGGCACACGTCGCCGGCGTGCTCGGTGTCACAGGACTCACTGCTCAGACAGTAGACGTTCTGGTGACAGTAGCCGTACTCGCAGGTCTGCGTGTCGCTGCAGTCCGATGCGGCGGCGCAGCTGGGCAAGCACTTGCCGTCAAAGCAGCCCTCGCCGGCCTCACAGGTGCCCGCCCCGCTGCACTGGATGACAGGCGAGATGTCGGCGACGCACAGCCCCGTCTGGCACATCTCGTGGGCGCCGCACTCGAGGGTCTCGGCGCAACCGTTGTAGCAGGTGCCTTCGATGCAGAGCATGCTCGGCCCGCACTCGCCATTGAACGTGCACTCGTTCTCCGAGCCTCCCAAGGGGAGGCATTGACCCTCGCTGCAAAACTGCCGGGGCGGGCAGCTGTTGTCGGCCGCGCACTGGAAGTAGCAGCCCGCGTCGAGGCAGACGCCGTCCAGACCGCAGTCGTCGTTGACGACGCAGGTGTCCTCGGGATGATCGGGCAGCGGGATGGGCGCACCCGGGTCGGTGGGGTCGGTGGGGTCGCTCCCCGGGTCGGTGGGGTCGCTGGGGTCGCTCCCCGGGTCGCTGGGGTCGCTCCCCGGGTCGGCGGGGTCGCTGGGGTCGCTGGGGTCGCTGCCCGGGTCGCTGGGGTCGCTGCCCGGGTCGGCGGGGTCGCTCCCCGGATCACCCGTCGGCGGGTTGCCAGGCGTGCCAGGGCTGGTGACGCAGATGCCTTCCAAGGTGCAGATCTCACCTCCCGGGCAGTCCGCGTGGGCCGCGCAGTTACGCCCCGAGCCGGGGTCTACCGGGTCACTCGGGTTCGCCGTCGGGTCGCTGGGGATCGGATTGTCCGGGTCATTCGGGTCGTACCTGACGTCCGGGTTCGAGCCCGACTCGGGCAGGCAGCTGTGCCCGACCCCGCACACGCGCCCCTTGGGGCACTGGTGCGAGAAGTCGCAGCGATACTCTTCGCACGACGGGCCGTCGCAGAAGAAGCAGCCCGACGAGTTGCACTCCATGTCGTAGTACATCGAGCCGCTGTCATTGTACCACTCGCTGTCTTCGTAGTTGGTGTTACACGCACCGGCCAACAAAGCCAGGGCACCCACAGCCATTAGAGCCGTTCGGAGCATCAGAGGAGTCCTCCGCCAGAGTTCGGTCCACGCTCGCCGCGCCCGCGCTCCGGAGCTCCCGGAGCTACACACGGCGACAATGCGGGTCAGACGGACCATTCGAGGAGGTATTCAAAAGAAATTCACAAAAAAGGAATCGACATTTTGTCGACAGTGTTGACAGTTTGTCCGGGCTGATGACATCAATGTTCGGCGGTTTGAATCTTTGTCAACGGAGGTGACAGTATGTCGCGAGCCTCAGCCGGAGGCGCCGAGAGTCTCCAGACCCTCCTCGTCGTCGATGATGATCGAGCCAACCTGCAGTCCCTAGAGCGCATCTTCAAGCGCGAACGGATTGACGTGCTGACCGCGCCGTCGGCCCGCGTCGCGCTCGATATCTTGCGCCGTGAGCGCGTCGACGTGTGCCTGACCGATCTCATGATGCCCGGGACGAGTGGGTTGGAGCTGATGCGCGCTGGAAAGACGGTCAGCCCGGAGACCGAGTTCATCCTGATGACCGCGTTCGGCACCGTCGAGAAGGCCGTCGAGGCGATGAAAGAGGGGGCCTGGGACTTCGTCACCAAGCCGTTCAAGCGCATTCAGATCGTGCGTTCCGTTCGGCGGGCGCTGGACCAACGCTCTCTGGTCAACGAGAACCGAGCGCTCCGGGCCCAACTCGAGTCGACGCGTTCGGGTCGCGAGATCATCGGCAACTCGCTGCCGATGAGGCAGATGATGGAGATGGTCTCACAGGTGGCCCCATCGTCGGCCACGGTCCTGCTGCAAGGCGAGAGCGGGACGGGTAAGGAGCTGGTTGCTCGCGCGATACATACCTCCAGCGGCCGGGCCGGCCAGCCGTTTATCGCCGTCAACTGCGCGGCGCTCCCGGAGAGCATCCTGGAGGCAGAGCTCTTCGGGCACGAAAAGGGGGCCTTCACCGGCGCTACGCAGCGTCGCCAGGGGCGCTTCGAGTTGGCGGATCGGGGCACCCTCTTTCTCGATGAGATCGGCGAGATGAACGTGCCGACCCAGGTCAAGTTGTTGCGGGTTCTTCAGGAGAGCGAGTTCGAGCGCGTCGGTGGCACCCAGACGCTCCGCATCGACGTTCGCATCGTCGCGGCCACCAACAAAGATCTGGCTGGGGAGGTGGAGGCGGGGAACTTCCGCGAGGACCTCTTCTACCGCCTCAACGTGATCAGCCTGGGGCTGCCGCCGCTGCGCGAGCGCAAAGACGACGTCCCGCTGCTCGCTCATCACTTTCTGAAGCGGTACGCCGACAAGAACAACAAGACCCTGGCGGGGCTCACCAAGGAGGCCATGGAGGCCATGCTGGCGTGGCAGTGGCCGGGGAACGTCCGCGAGCTGGAAAACGCGATGGAGCGCGCGGTGGTTCTGTGCCGGGGTGACACCGTCGGCGTCGATGACCTCCCACCGCAGGTGAGGGGTAACCCCGAGAGCGACCGAAAGTATCTGACGATCCCTATCGGCACGCCCCTCGATGACATCGAGCGCATGGTCATCCGAGAGACTCTGGGGATGACCAAGGGCGACAAGAAACTGGCCGCTCAGCTCTTGGGGATCGCCACTCGAACGATCTATCGAAAGATATAGCCCCCGGTGGCGTGTTACACACGATTGCCGACCCCCAGAGCCTCCGGTATGGTCCCTCAGTCTTGAAGGTAATGGCTAAACACATGCGTTCCCTCGTCGCCGTCCCCACCGTGTTCTTGTTCGCGTGCACCCTCGGGACCGCCGCCATCAGCGCTGGCTGCGACCGGGTTACCCAGCAGACAGAGGCTCAACGTCTCAAACTCAAAGAACAAAACCTCATCCAGGCGTACTCCGAAAACGTCGCCGCCGTCGACCGCCTGCAGACGGCGTTTACGGACAGCTGGAAGACGGCGAACGAGCAGACCAACATCAAAGACCTCAAAGAGGCCTTCGATTCCCGAGTTCTTCCGGCGCTGCGCGCGTATGTGAAGGCTCTTGGAGAGATGCCGGTGGGCTCCGAAGCCCTGACCAACATCCATGACGTCCTGGTCCGCGCGTACGGCGACGTGCAGAAGGTCTTCGAGGGGTTCTCCAAAGGGCTCACCGAAGACAACATCATCGAGCGTCACAGGGGGCTGCTGGTGGCCACGGACAAGGTTCATGCAGCGGAGCGCAAGTACTACGGCGACCTGAAGGCCTACTACTCCGAGTTCAACGTGACGCTCGTCGAGCAGCCTGCCCCCAGCGCTGGTACCAAGGCGGCTGGTCAGGCTACCGGCAAAGCCGCCGGAGCTGTCGACAAGTAGATGGCGAGCGTTGTGCTCGAGGTCCTCAAGACGACGCGGCCCCATCAGTGGGTCAAGAACATCTTCGTCATCGTCCCGCTGGTGTTCGCAGAGCACCTCGGCGATCCCGTCGCGATAGGGAAGTCACTGGCGGCGTTTGCGCTGTTCTGTGCGTTCTCGGGCTGCGTCTACATCTTGAACGACGTGCTGGACGTCGAGGCGGATCGGGTACACCCCGTCAAGAAGATGCGCCCCATCGCCTCCGGCCGGCTGCCCGTCAACGTGGCTCGCTTGGCGCTCGGGTTGATTCTGATCGGCGCCACCGCCGGTGCCCTCGCGTTGTCGCTGCCCTTCGCGGGGATCGCCGTTGGCTACTTCGTGTTCAACATCGGGTATTCCACGGTCCTCAAGCACGTCGCCTTCGTCGACGTGGTGAGCATCGCCATCGGGTTCATTCTGCGCATCATGGGGGGCGCGCTGGCGATAGACGTCCCTCTGTCTTTCTGGCTCGTGCTCTGCACCTTTTGGCTCTCGGTGTATCTGGCCCTGGGCAAGCGCCTCCACGAGCTGGTCGGAGCGGGTGCCGACCGGAGCAAACAACGGCCCGTACTCGAAAAATACACTCCGGGCGCCGTGCGCGTGACCATGGTCGCGTGCGCCGTTGCCGTAATGTGCAGCTACGCCGCCTACACCCTGGTCGGCGAGACGGTCTCTGCGTTCTCCCCACGTGACCTCGCCTGGACGCTCCCTTGCGCCGCCTTCGGGCTGTATCGCTTTCAACGCCTGACGGCTCAGAAGGACGACCGGCGCAGCCCGACGGACATGATGCTCCGAGACGTGCCTTTCCTCCTGAACTTGATGCTCTATGGTGCGGTCGTGTTGGCAGTCATCTACCTGTCGCCGGTCTCGGGTCCGTGAGCGCCGCCAGCTGGAGCGTCGCGCTCGCGGCCGCGGCCGCCTTCGTCGCTTGCGCAACGGGTGCACCGAAGGCCCCCCCGGACTACGCGGATCGCGTGCGCGCTCGCATCGAAGTCGCGCAGCAGCTCGAGGTTCAACGGCTTCGCTTCAACCCGACACCGTGCAGCTGCCCTCCGTTCGAGATCGCTCTCGATGGGCGGTGGCACAGGGTGGCCTTCGACGCGCCCGAAGACAGCCCCATGATGATCGCGCTCCGCCAAGCCGTGGAGGCGCCGACCGCGACCAGCAGAGGCTTCGAGCTGCGCGGTCGCCTGAGGGAGAACCTGGCGACCTGCGCTAGGGGAGCTATCCTGGTAACGTTCAACCCGACGGAGTGGGTCGACGGCCCCTCAATTGAAGACTGAGGCATTTGGAGAAGCGGTGGCAGAGCGAACGTGGATGTGGGTGTTTGGAGTGATGGTGCTGCTGGTCATGTCGGCGTCGGCCGCGAACGCAAAGTCGATCTTTCCAGCGCTCATCCCCGCCGCGCCGGACGACTGCCTGACGTGCCACATCAGCACGCAGCCCTTTCCCTCGTGGAATCCGTTCGGCCTCGACGTCAAGGCGAACCTGACGTCGATGACCAACGGCGCCCCGGACTGGCCCGCGGTGTGTCCGCTGGACAGCGACGGTGACTCGTTCACCAATGGTGAGGAGCTTGGTGATCCCACCTGCTCCTGGGTGTTTGGTGCTCCGGCACCGCAGGGGCCTCTCAGTCTGCCTGGCGATCCCTCCAGCACCCCCCTGCAGACACCTGACCCGACCCCCGACTCGGGCCGGGAGCCGGTCCCCGACGCCACGGAGACGTCGCCCGACGCGGTGAGCTCCGACGCCGGTTTCCCTGACATCGGCGGCGGCTCGGACCCGACGCCACCGTCGCTCGATGGGGACGACGGAGGGTGT
>JAAZYN010000308.1 GCA_014239625.1 Myxococcales bacterium
GCGCGCCACCGGTTCTGGAAGGAGCTGCCAGCACCGTAACGTTCACCTCCAGCCCTGATGGCCCACCCCCCTGGCAGGACACCGGCGGCGACCAGCGCGTCGAGCTCGACGACCTCGCCTTGCCCGGAGCTCAGGTACCCGAGGCCCGGCCCAGTGTGGGTGAGGCCGCGCTGACGGATCTCCTGCCACCGCCCCGCCCTGCCGAGGTGGCACCGTCGTTGAAGCACGACCCCGTCCCACGAGAGGACCCGGCGCTTGCGCCCCCGGACGCGCCCCCACGACCTGGCACAGAGCCCGCCTCACCTCGACGCCATCGCTTGCCCTCCGGCATCGACGCGGGCAGCGATTGGGAGAGCGCCGGATTTGTCGTCCCCCCGGAGGCCGGGCCACGCAGCCACGCCATAGGCGAGCCGGACGCGACGCCCGCCAGCCAGCCGGCGGCGGGAGCCCGTGACCTTCAGGCGCGCTTGGGAGATCGGGCGCAACGAGCCAGCAAATGGCGCATCAAGAGGGTGGGCGCGCCCGCCAACCCGTTGCCCCGGAGGAGTTCGAACCCGAGCCCGAGGGACAATACGTCACCCGACAGCCCGAGCCCGAGGGACAATACGTCACCCGGCAGCCCGAGCGGCCGACGCGATGTCCCGTTCAACAGCGCCCGACGGAGACCCCCGGAGACCAGGACCAACCCAGCCGTAGACGGCCCGGTGTTCGAGACGGACGCGGTGCGTGCGACCTTCTCCATCGAAGGCACCACCAGCCACTGCGTGTGGCGGTTCGTAGGCCATACCCGAGCCGGGTTCGTCGCTGACGGTCTAACCAACGCGCCATTGCTCGGGCAGGTGTGCGACGCGTTGCTGCCGTCAGAGCCGGTGGTCGACGGTGGCATCATGCTGCGCGCCCCCATTCGGCACGTAGAGCGGCACGAGGGCGGCGAGTACACCATCCACCTGCACCTGCGGGACGCCGCAGCGCTGGTGCCTCGCGAATACAGACGAATCGTGCAGTTCTGGTCCATGAAACAACGGCGTAAACAATGAGCGAC
Organism: Myxococcales bacterium; assembly: GCA_014239625.1. Taxonomy (GTDB): domain Bacteria; phylum Myxococcota_A; class UBA9042; order PHBI01; family JAAZYN01; genus JAAZYN01. The sequence continues at coordinate 1,043 of JAAZYN010000308.1, forward strand.
AAACCGCGTTTTCGAATCCTGAGCGAAGAGGTCGTCCACCGCGCAGGCATGCCCGACGTCGTCAACCCCTACTGGCTCGCGGAAGAACCCGAGCCCCATCCGAACCCCGAAAAGGGCTGCATCCGGCGAGGGATCTGCTGCCGCAGCAGCCAGGGCTGGTTCGGGCCAGGCGAGGTTGACAAGGCCGCCGCCCACAGCGGGATGGAGCCCGACGACTTCGTCCGCACCTACCTCGTGATCGACGACCACGAGATCGACGGCGAGCCCGTGTATGTCTTCGCGCCGGTGAAGCTGGGGCGGGACAACAAGCCCGCCATCCCGCCAGCGAGTCGAGTCGACGCGCTCTACCGCGCCCTTCGGGGCACGTGCGTCTTCTTCAAGGACAACGGCTGTAGCATTTATCCTGTCCGCCCGATGGAGTGTGAAGCCTACGTGTGCACAAACGAGCCCGAGGACAACCTGTCGCACGAGGCCATCGCACGGCTCTGGAGAGCGTAAGCGCCAGCCGTCGCGGACGGGCTGCTCCGACGGCCGGCTCCCCCGAGCGCCCGGACGACGTCCGCCCTCGCGGTGAGGCCGCGCCAGCCGTCGAGAGCTCGGGTAAAGGGCGCCCCCCCCCGACCTCACTGCGGGGAGATCCGCCGGGCGGGTTCAGCCTGGATCGCGGGCTGCGGACACCAGCGCCGGGCGACCGTTGGCGAAGACATGGATCTCCCCATTGGCCTGCACCAGCTCTCCGCTGGACCGCCACCTCCGCCAGGCTATCAGGGTGACGATGAAGACCCCGATTAGCGCGTACTGAGCCGCGGTGAGCCCGAGGTAGCGGAGATCTTTTTCCCGCAGAAAATCGAACATGAAGCGCAGCGGCGCGTAGGTCGCGACAAACATGGTCAGGTGCCACCCGGCCACCTGAGCGTGATCGCGCTTTACCCAAAACCAGATGGCCAGGCCGACCGCCCAGAGCATCTCGTAGAATCCGAGATTGTGCCTGATCCCCGGCGGGGGCCCGTTGGCGCGCGCGGGATAAGGCATCGCGAGCGCAAAGTCGGTCTCGACGCCGGGGTGATCAAAGGCGATCGTGCACCCGAGACGGCCAAAGATCCATCCCAGCGTGAACCCGTATACGATGGCGTTGCTGTAGGGAGCGAACGGGATCTTGCTCTTGCGCAGAAAATAGATCACCCCCAGAGCCCCGCCGATGAAGCCTCCAAGCGACGACATCCCAGCGAAGATGTTGACCACCTGACGCCAGTCCGAAAGGCGCTCTGGAAAGTAGAACACCAGGCTGACCAGGTGCGACATGATGAACCCCGGGATCACCGCCCACAGCGTGGCATCGACGATGACTCGGCGGTCCAGGCCGAGCTTCTGGGCTCGGCGCTCGCTCATCAGGACGCCCGTCACCACGGCCAACGCCACCAGCAGGTCGAAGGCGGTCAGCCGGAAGTCGGCGCTGTCGATGAGCGGGGCGATGTGAGGATAGGGGATCTCGGCGAGCATTTTCGGCAGTCTAGGTGCTAAGCTCCCGCCCACCAAGGAACCTTGAAGAGGAAAGATGGCGAAACACATGCAGCGCATCACGTGGATAGCGTCGTTGTTCGTTCTGGGTGCGTGCCCGGATCCGACGAGCAGCGGCCAGGTGACCGACGACATCCACAGCGAGACGCTTGTCGCTACCGACGCCAACGTCGATGCGCCAGCCGACCTGGGCGGGCCCGAGACCCCCGAACTGAACCAGGACTTCGGTGAACCCTGCGCCGAAAACGAAGACTGCGACAGCGGGTGGTGCGTCGAGGGGCCGTCCGGGTACATCTGCACCCAAATGTGCACCGACATGTGCCCCGAGGGGTTCGTGTGCAAGTCGGTGCTCAGCGCGTCCGCCGCGACGGTCTTTTTGTGCCTGCCGCAGACCCAGGAGAGCTGCTCGGCGTGCGCTGCCGATTTTCAGTGTGGTGGCGGGGCTTGTCTGGACATCGACGGTGGGAGCTACTGCGCGTTCCCTTGCGAGGTGGCCGACGACTGTCCCGATCGGTACGAGTGCGCGCAGGATCCGAGCGACGCCCGGCCGGGCAGCTGGTGCATCCCCGACACGGGAAGTTGCACCTGCAACGCATATATCGACCAGAAGACCCGCTCGTGCAGCACCACGACCCTGGGCCTCGGCACCTGCTATGGGTTCCAGGCCTGCAAGACCAGCCAGGGCTGGCTGCCGTGCACGGCGAACACCCCCACACCGGAGCTCTGCGACGGCTTCGACAACGACTGCAACGGCGTCATCGACGACAACCTCACCCAGGAGGGCAGCGCCTGCATCAACGAGGTCGACGGGGTCGGCTCCTGCGACGGGGTGAGTCTCTGTCTGGCCGACCAGGGGTGGCTGTGCCAGGGGCAGATCCCGGAGGTCGAGAGCTGTGACGCCCAGGACAACGACTGCGACGGGTCCATCGACGAGGACTTCCGCGACGCCGACGGCCACTGGACCACAGATCTTCACTGCGGGTACTGCAACAATGGCTGCGCGACGAAGATCCCCAACGGGGTCGGCACCTGCGGAGGCACCCCGGAAGACCCCGTGTGCGTGGTGCTGAGCTGCGACGAGGGCTACGTTCAGTTCAACGCGTTCCAATGCCTGCCGCCGGTGGACGTGACCTGCTCCAACTGCAGCGACGACGCCGACTGCCTCGGTGGCAGCTGCACCGCGCTGTCGGGCGACCCGAACCCGGTGTGCGTGATGCCCTGCGACGAGGCCGCGGGCGGGTGCCCCGCGGGATTTGCCTGCCAGGTCGTCACCGGCCAGAGCGGCGTCGACGAGGAGCGCTGCGTGCCGGTGACCAACACGTGCTCCTGCACGCCTGAGCTCGACGGCCAGACCCGCCAGTGCAACAACGCCAACGCGTTCGGCACCTGCTATGGGGTCGAGGCGTGCGACGCCGCGGCGGGTTGGGTCGGCTGCGACGCCGAAGTCCCGGCCGAGGAGAGCTGCGACGGGCTCGACAACGACTGCAACGGGGTCATCGACAATGACCCCGTCGGCGCGAGCGACACCTGCAACATCAGTAACGCCGCAGGCACCTGCGTCGGGACTCAGGTGTGCCTGGGCGACAGCGGGTTCTTGTGCCAGGGCCAAAACCCCACGATCGAGGCCTGCGACGGCCTGGACAACGACTGCAACGATCAGACTGACGAGCCCTTCAAGGACGCCGATGGCAACTGGACACTGGACGCTCACTGCGGTGGCTGCGGCGCAGACTGCGCGGTGAAGATCCCCAACGGCGTCGGACAGTGCGGCGGGACCGCCAGCGAACCGGTCTGCGTGGTCCAGAGCTGCGCGCCTGGCTTCGTTCAGTTCAACGACTTCCAGTGCCTGCCCCCGGTCGACACGACCTGCACCAACTGCGCCGTCGACGCCGATTGTCTGGGGGGCAGCTGCGTCACCCTGGCGGGAGACCCGACGCCGGTGTGCATCGTCGCCTGCGACGGCCCCTCCAAGACCTGCGGTGCGGGCTTCACCTGCACCGACATCGGGGCGGGCGTCGAGCGGTGCATGCCGGTCACCAACACCTGCACCTGCACCCCGCCGGTGGACGGCCAGACCCGACAGTGCACCAACAGCAATGGGTTCGGCGCGTGCTTCGGCTCGGAGACGTGCGACGCCAACGTCGGCTGGGTGGGCTGCGACGCAGGCACCCCGTCCGAGGAGGTGTGCGACGGCGTGGACAACAACTGCAACGGGATCGCCGACGACAGCGCCGTCGACGCAGGCGCGTCGTGCACCGTCAGCAACGACCACGGCGCCTGCGACGGCACCTACGTGTGCCTTGGCTTCAGCGGACTGAGCTGCAACGCCCCGACACCGGCGCCGGAGACCTGCGACTACTTCGACAACGACTGCGACGGGGCGATCGATGACCTTTGGACCGACGCCGACGGCGACTACGTCAGTGACGCGAACTGCGGCGTCTGCGGCGTGAGTTGCGAGGCTGGGGCGATCCCCAACGCGACGGAGGTGGGGTGCGCGAAACATGGTGGCAACCCGCGGTGCGAGGTCATCACGTGCGCTGGCGGATACTACAAGGCCAGCGCGCTGACCTGCCTCCCGATCACCGACGATCTCTGTAGCAGCTGCGCGACCGACGCCAACTGCCAGACTCAGGGTGATGCGTGTCTGACCCTCGACGACGGACAGTTCTGCGGGCGAAACTGCGCTGCCGACTCGCCCCACGGGGCCGGCTGGGAGGGCTGTGACGCGGCGGTCCCAGCCGATGAGGTCTGTGACGCCGCGGACAACGACTGCAACGCCGCCGTCGACGATCTGCCCAACCGCGGCGACGGCTGCTCGATCGCCAACGTTCACGGCAGCTGCGACGGTATCCTTGACTGCGGCAGCGCGCCCACCCTGGAGTGCGTCGGGAAGACCCCGGCGGCCGAGGTCT
>JAAZYN010000309.1 GCA_014239625.1 Myxococcales bacterium
CAAGCTGATGGCGTTACCACCGACGCTGAGCAAGACGGAGGTCAGCGTGACCGAGCTGATCGAGCATGCGGCAGCCTGGTTCTGACCTGGAGCCGAAGTCACCCCGCTCCGCCTACTTCCGGTAGAACGTCATCGTCTTGATGACCACCGGCGTGTTCGGGCGGCTGCCCGTCTTCGGTACGCCCGTGATCGTTTTGACCAGGTCGACCTCGGCGCACGCTCCGAAGATGGAGTGTCCGTCGTCGAGCCACGGCGTGTCCTTCTCGGTCACGAAGAACTGGCTGCCGTTCGTGTTCGGTCCACGATTAGCCATCGACAGGAGCCCGCCTTTGGTGTGACGGAGATCGAGATGGAACTCATCTTTGAAGGTGAACCCAGGCCCACCCGAGCCATTACCCATGGGATCGCCACCCTGAAGCATGAAGCGCGGGATCACGCGGTGGAACGCCAAGCCATCGTAGAACTTACGCTTGGTCCACTTACCCGTCTTGGGATCTTTGAAGCCCCGAAGCCCACGCGCCAGGCCGATGAAGTTCGCTAGCGTGACGGGGGTCTTCTTCTCGTACAGCTCGCAGTTGAAGTCCCCCATAGAGGTGGCGATCTTGGCGTAGAGCGTGCCGCTGCCCTCGATCCCCTTGGTGGCCTCCGCCAAGGTGATGGGGGTGTTGAGTGGGTCGGCGTCGCCCTTGGTGACCTCCTGCCACCGCATGCTCTTCATGATGTCCAGCTCGTACCCGGCGCCGCGCTTGTAGGTGACGATGTTCTTGGTCTTGCCCCCGTCATCCAGGACGACCACCTCGCGCCCCCCGTTGACCTTCACATCCTTGATCGTCCCCTTGAACAGCGCGGTGAGCTGAGGCGGCGGGAAGCGCCGCACGCCACGAGCGCTCATCTTCGTCGAGACCCGAGCGACTCCGGCGATGTCCCCCCGGGCCGCCATGGCTTGAACCGACGCGACCAGGTTCTTGGCCGTGTCTCGCGCGACGGGTCCAGCCGGCGCGGGAGCGGGCTTGCCAGCCACCGGGGCAGGCTTCTTGGCGGTCGGCGTAGCGGTCTTCGTCCCGGCTGCGAGGGTCGGGGTGCCCGTCTTGGCCGGCGCGGTCTTGGTCGCCGGGGCGCCCTTCACCGTCGGCGCAGGTGGCACCGCTCCCGTCTGAGGCGATGTCTTGGCCGGCTTCTTTTTGTCGCACCCTGCTAACGCAAGGCCGACCATCAACAGGGACACAAGGATTGACTGCTTCATCATGATGACCTCCTGACTCGTTGCGAGCCCCTATACCCATTCGGAGCACGAAGGGGAAGGACTTGGTCAGGCCTCGCCGCGTCTTGGCCGGTTCGCTCACCGACCCCGCGGAGTCCACAGGCTCCGCCGGCCGTCGCTGCCCTCCGTCCAGCTGCGACCACGGGATCGACGCCCCCCTCGGGGCAGCCGATCGCGGCCCCTCGACGAACGGTGGATGCGCGCGGCAGAATCAGCAGGCGCTCCGAGCGCTCTAGCGAGCACTACTCGTCGCTTTGGTCGTCGCTCTGGTCGCCGCCACGCCACCGCCCGAGGCGTTCCCGAATATGCCGCTCGTACCCGTGGGGCTTGGGATCATAGAATCGCCGCCCGTCGAGCCCGTCGGGGAGGTAGCGCTCTTTGGGCACGACGCCGCCGGGGTGGTCATGCGGATAGGCGTAGCCGTCCGAGTGACCCATGGCCTTCATGAGCGCCGTCGGCGCGTTCTTGAGCTTGTCGGGCACGGCCAGCGAGCCGGTCTCGCGCACCGCCGCGATGGCCGCGTCGATGGCCTTGTAGCTCGCGTTGGACTTGGGAGCGGTGGCGAGGTAGGTGCAGGCTTGGCCCAGGATGATCCGCCCCTCCGGCATACCGATCATCTGGAACGCCTGCATCGCGTTCACCGCCACCGACAGCGCACGCGGGTCCGCGTTGCCGACGTCTTCAGCCGCGAAGATGATCAGCCGCCGACAGATGAACCGCGGATCATCGCCCCCCTCGAGCAGACGCGCCATGTAATAGAGCGCTGCGTCAGGGTCCGAGCCGCGAAGGCTCTTGATGAAGGCGCTGACGACGTCATAGTGAGCGTCTCCGGCGCGATCGTGGCGCAGCGTGGTCGCCCCCAGGGTCTCCCGCGCCAGCTTCAGATCCAGCGGTCGCTGCATCCGCGCCGCATGCGTCGCGACCTGCTCCAGGTGGCTCAACGCCCGCCGAGCGTCCCCGTCAGCCGCCCGCGACAGCGCCGCGAGGACCTCCGCGGCGGCGGTCAGCTTGAGGTGCCCGAGCCCCCGCTCTTCGTCCGACAGCGCCCGCTCCAGCAACAGCGCAAGGTCGTCGGGCTGGTGCGGCTCCAGCCGGATCACTCGGCACCGCGACAGCAGCGCCGAGTTCAGCGCGAAGCTCGGGTTCTCGGTGGTGGCGCCGATGAGCGTCAGCGTTCCGTCCTCTACGTGCGGCAAAAAGGCGTCTTGCTGGCTCTTGTTGAACCGGTGGATCTCGTCGACGAAGAGCACCGTCCGCCGCCCACTCAACCCCAGACGCTGCCGCGCCGCGGCCACGATCACGCGGATCTCTTTGACGCCGCCCAACACCGCCGAGAACCGCTCGAAGTGCGCCTTGGTAGAGTTGGCGACGAGCCGGGCCAAGGTCGTCTTGCCGGTGCCCGGAGGTCCCCAGAAGATCATCGACACCAGCGCATCCTGAGACAGCGCGACGCGCAAAAAGCCGCCCTCGCGCAGCACCTCCGAGTGACCTACCACGTCCTCCAGACGCTGCGGTCGCATCCGCTCGGCGAGGGGGGACGGCGCCTGGATCGTGGGTGCCTCGAACAACGAGCTGGTCATGCTGCGACTGTCGCAGAGCCGCGCCGCCTTTGTCGATGATGCTCGCGCTTAACAGCGTAAACGGCCCGGTCATTCATTGTCGTTGTGTCGCCTGATCAAGTCGCATAAGGTCCGCAGCCATCAGTCATGAAGGCCGCGCGGAGGCTAACGATGCTCCCTGAAACACTGCAGCACGCCCTCACCTTCGACGACGTCATGTTGGTGCCCGGCTACAGCCAGGTCCTGCCCAGGAACGTGGCCTTGAAGACGCGACTGACGCGGCGCATCGAGCTCAACATACCGCTGGTGTCCGCGGCGATGGATTCCGTCACCGAGGCATCGATGGCCATCGCGATCGCCTGTCACGGGGGGATCGGGATCGTGCACAAGAACCTGACCCCGGAGCGGCAGGCGCGGCACGTCCGCGCCGTCAAAAAATACTCCTCACGCCTGATCGCCCACCCGGTCACGGTTCGCGCCGAGACCACCCTGCACGAAGCGCGTCAGATCATGCTCGAGCGCGGCATCAGTGGTCTGCCGGTGACCGACTCGGAGACGGGCGACAAGCTCGTCGGGATCCTCACCGGCCGAGACCTGCGCTTCGAACAGAACTTCGATCAGCACGTCGGCGACGTCATGACCCGACAGCTGGTCACGGCGCCAGTCGGAACCACCCTCGACGACGCGAAGGCCCTCCTCCAGACCCACCGCATCGAGAAACTGCCGCTGATCGACGGCGCCGGCAACCTCTGTGGTTTGATGACGATCAGCGACATCGAAAAGCAGGTGCGCTACCCCAACGCCGCAAAAGACAACAAGGGGCACCTGCTGTGCGGGGCGGCCATCGGCGTCGGCTCTGACGCGCTCGCCCGGTCGCCGCTGCTCGTCGAGGCCGGCGTCGACGTGCTCGTCATCGACACGGCCCACGGGCACTCCGCCGGGGTCATCGAGACGGTCCGTGAGCTCCGCACCGAGTACCCGGATGTCCAGCTCATCGCCGGAAACATCGCCACGGGCGAGGCGGCCGCGGCGCTGATCGACGCTGGGGTTGACGCCGTCAAGGTGGGGATCGGGCCAGGCTCGATCTGCACCACGCGGGTGGTCGCGGGAGTCGGGGTCCCGCAAATCTCCGCTATCGACAACGTGGTGAAGGTGACCTCGCGACATGACGTACCTCTCATCGCCGACGGCGGTATCAAGTACTCCGGCGACGCGGTCAAGGCCCTCGCGGCTGGCGCACACACCTGCATGATGGGGAGCCTCTTTGCGGGCACCGATGAGTCGCCTGGAGAGCGGATCATCTATCAAGGGCGGGCCTACAAGATGTATCGAGGCATGGGCTCCATCGGCGCCATGAAGGAGGGGTCCAAGGACCGCTATTTCCAGGGCGACGAGCACAACGAACGGAAGCTGGTGCCCGAGGGGATCGAGGGCCGGGTCCCCTACAAAGGCCCGGTCGAGCAAGTGATCCACCAGATCATCGGAGGGCTGCGGGCCGGCATGGGCTACGTCGGGGCGGCCGACATCGAGGGGCTCAGGGCCTGCGAGCGCTTCGTGCGGATAACGTCTGCGGGCCTCACCGAGAGCCACGTCCACGATGTGATCATCACCAAAGAGGCGCCGAACTACAATCGTTGAGCCAGCTGACGCTATGAAGATCGCCCACCGCATACTCATCCTGGACTTCGGGAGCCAATACACCCAACTCATCGCGCGGCGCGTGCGCGAGGCGTCGGTGTACTGCGAGATCCACCCGTGTACGGTGGATCGTCAGGTCATCATGGATTTCCAGCCCCGCGGCATCGTGCTCAGCGGTGGCCCCGCCAGCGTCCACGACCCGGGCTCACCTCGGCCCGATGACGTGATCTGGGACATCGGCGTGCCGGTGCTGGGGGTGTGCTACGGCTTTCAGTATATGACCGCCCACTTCGGTGGCCGCGTAGTCGCCAGTGACACGCGCGAGTTCGGGCGCGCCAGAGTGCGACGCACGAACACGACGGGGGCGAGCCTCGCGGGAGATCTCTTCGGGCGCATGATCGACGTGGGCTCGTCCATGACCGTCTGGATGAGCCACGCTGACAGGATCGAGGCACCGGCTGAGGGCTTCGTGGGCACCGCAGAGACCGAAAACGGCGTGGTGGCCGCTTTCGCTCACACCGAAAAACCCTACTTCGGTGTTCAGTTTCACCCAGAGGTGGTCCACACCGACCATGGACGCGAACTCCTCGCGGCGTTCCTGTTCGACATCTGCGGTGTCGAGGCCCACTGGACCACGGCAAACTTCATCGATCAGGCGGTGTCCGACATACGGGCGACGGTTGGCGACGACGAGCGCGTCATCCTGGGGCTTAGCGGAGGCGTGGACAGCTCGGTGGCGGCCGTGCTGCTGCACCGCGCGCTGGGCGATCGGCTTCAATGCATCTACGTCGACAACGGGCTGATGCGGTTGCAGGAGTCCGAGCAGGTCGTCCGCACGTTCAAGGACCACTATCAGATCCCGCTGACCGCCGTGGACGCCGGCGAACGGTTCTTGGGCGCCCTCGCCGGGGTCACCGATCCCGAGACGAAACGTAAGATCATCGGCCGCGTCTTTGTCGAAGTCTTCGAGGCCGAGTCGCAAAAGGTGCGCGGGGCGAGCTGGCTTGCTCAAGGCA
>JAAZYN010000030.1 GCA_014239625.1 Myxococcales bacterium
GGAGCTCCTTTCAGGTGAAGCCAAGACTACGCATCAAATTGACGAGAAGGAAGCGACGTATCGAACGCCGGCTCGCTCGGGCGCGCGCACGGGATAGCCCATGCAGAGAGCGGCAGACGCGCGGCCACGGTGCAGATCGCGGGCGGTCACAGAGGTCAGCCTTGGGGGCAGTCGCTCCGCGCGTCGCGCGGCCGTCAGCCTGGCTTCACAGACAACGGACAACGGCAAAAAGCGGTCAGCGCTCGCTCCGCGATGCTGCCCGCGGAGCGGCTCATGCCGCAAAAAGAGAAAAAGAACGAGACACGCCGCACCATCACCCTTCCGTCGTCTCACCTCGACGGACTCCCTCTGGTGGAAACCTGAAGGGAAGCGAGTAAACCGCGGCGCATCTCGTCGTTAGTGCGAGCTACGTGGCTATGGACTGTTCGACGTCTTCACGTCGAGCTCTTAGAGCGTGCGTAACTCGTCGATAATCGAGCTCTTCAGCGCCGCGGACGCATCCTCTGCCGAGGCTTCGTGCGGCCGAATATGAGTCAGGGCGTCAGCCTCGATCATGGCCAGCTTGGCCGCGATCTCCGGATGGTCCTGCCCACGGAACTCCAAACGTGTATGGCCCGACTCGTCAATGCCGTGTCGCATTCGTAGTACAAGCTCCTCCTCACGGGTGAGCTCGGCCTTGCGCATCGCCTTATTGACGTCCCGCCGCGTCGCCGTTTTAGCGCGCGTCAGCATGGTCTTCCGATTTGTCACTGAGAAATGCCTCCTGTTGGTTCGGTTCCTCCCCGAACCTACATTCAAGGCGACCCTAATCCGGGCCTCGCTGGGCGTCCAAAAAAGCGATGTATTTTGTGCCGGCACGTGCACGATAACACGCCGAGTCCGTGGGCGCAGCTCGCAAACCAGGCACCACAGGCCCTCGCTGCGTGCCCCATCGCGTCCTCGGAGCGGGAGGCGCATGGTTCGATGACGGCGTCACCGCAGATCTAGCTTCTTGAGAAGATATTCCAGTGATTTTCGGTGAATTCCGCCTCTTCGAGCGGCCTCGGATACATTCCCCGCGGCTTCCTCGAGCAGCCGCACCCAATACCGCCGCTCGAAGGTGTCCACCAGCCGCGCCTTGGCGTCTTTGAAGGGCAGATCAAAGTCCATGCGCACCACGCACGCCCCGGTATCCAGCTCGGCGTCGCCGCCGGCGTCCGAGAGTCGGTCGGTGGACAGGTGCTGGGTGCTGAGCCGACCGTCGTCGGCTAGGATGACTGCCCGGTCCACGTAATTTTTGAGCTCTCGAACGTTTCCGGGCCAGGAATGGGCCTGTAGCTTCCGCATGGTGTCGAAACCCACCCGCACCCCGTCGGCAGCCCGCGCCAGGAAATGTTCGACGAGGAGGGGGATGTCCTCGATACGCTGCCGGAGAGGGGGGATTCGAACCTTGATGACGGCGAGCCTATAGTAAAGATCTCGCCGAAACGCGCCCGCGTCGATCTCGTGGTCGAGCTGACGGTTGGTCGCGGCGATGACCCGGACGTCCACTCGGCGCCGCTCGTTGCCGCCGACGGGTTTCACCTCACCGCTCTCGAGCGCCCGCAGCAGCTTGGGCTGCAGATCCAGGGGCAGTTCGCCGATCTCGTCCAAGAACAATGTCCCACCATCGGCCTCCCCGAACACGCCCTCTCGCTTGGCGACGGCGCCGGTGAAGGCTCCTCTGACGTGGCCGAAGAGCTCGCTCTCGATGAGCTCGGGCGCCACGGCGGAGCAGTCGAAGATGACGAACGGCTTGGAGCGGCGACTCGTGCAGTGCAGATGGAGCGCTTCGGCGACGAGCTCTTTGCCCGTCCCGCTCTCCCCTTCGACGAGGACGGTGACGTCCGATGGCGCGACACGACCAAGGAGCGCAAAGATCTCTCGCATCTGACTGGATTTTCCGATCAGCCGGCCAAAGGTCGTCGCCCGGCTGAGCTCCACCTGGACGCGCTCCTCCTCGAGCACGAACCCCACATCCGCCTGGCCGAAACGCAGCGTCGCTCCGGACCGCAGAAAGGCCTCCCGGACCCGAAGCCCATCGACCCAGATGCCGTTTTTGGACGCGAGGTCTGTCAGCAGGTAGCCGTGGCGCTGAAACTCCAGCCGCGCGCGCACCCGAGAGACCGTCGGGTGGTCCAACGCGAAGTCGTTGTCGGGTGAGCTCCCAATATGGATCAGGCGGCGGCTGAAACGGCAGGCGACGTCGCTCGACTCACCGGCGGCCGAGGCGTGCGTCAGGCGATAACGCTGGAAACTTACCTCCTCATTGGCGCCAGCGGCGACCATGGTGATGGGGTCGTGGGTCACGGTCCTTCGCCCCGGCAGCCGTGCGGACGCCCGCGCGGGGTCAGCCCGTGGTCGCGAGGTGGTGTTTCGGCGATGTCCACCTCGGTCTCGACGGCCCCGAACAGGGCGCGCCCCGTGATCCTCACGACAGGCGCCTCGGCGGCGCCGCTCGCTGGCGCGAAGGCACGATCTGGAAAAGCGCCGAAGACGCCAGCCCCACGAGCGTCAACGCGGATATGGGCCGGAAGCTCGACCCCCACTGAGCCGAAGGCCGCGACGCAGTGAATCTCGGTCACACCTGGCTGAAACGTAGCGTGCCGCAGGTCCAGCGATAGGGTACAGAACACCGCGGTGACCGACACTCTCCTGGCGACGGTCGGCCCCCCTCGACGCCCAGAGGAGCCAAAGAGCGCGACATACCTCTGCCGTGCCTGCGCAGCGCCGCCGCGAGCAGGTGGCGATGGACCCAGCTGCCGAGCGTCGTCCCCTGGGCCCGCGACCGGTCGCGGGCCCAGGCCGCCGGTCAACGACTCAGGCGGTGGGGGAGTGTTCGCCCGCGCGGTGGGCTGGGCCTCCTCCTCGAGCGGCTCCAACGGAGCGACGCCTTGGGCCGCCGCGCCGGGCAGCGGGGGGACCGCGGCGACGCCAGCGACATCGTGTACGTCGGTTGGAGGGCTCGGGCGCGTGAGGTCATCGAGCATGCCCCCGATGGTCGCACCCAGCGTGGCGTGCTACAACCCGCACGTCATGCTTTGCTCTTCTGAGGCACGCCGCTGATCATGGACATCGGCCTCGGTCACATCGGCCGCTACACGTTGGTGCGCCGACTGGGCGCCGGGGGCATGGGCGAGGTCTTTCTCGCCGAAGCGACCGGCGCGGCCGGCTTTCAGACTCAGGTCTGCATCAAGCGCATCTTGCCGCATCTGGCGGGAAAAGCGGACTTCATGCAGCGCTTCATCGAAGAGGGTAAGCTCGTCAGCCGGCTGCGGCATGCGGGGATCGCGCAGGTCCTGGATCTGGGAGAGGACTCGGGGACCCTCTTTCTGGCCATGGAGTATGTCGATGGCCACGACCTGCGAAACCTGATGCGGCTCGCGAGAGCGACGGACAAGCGACCGCCCACCGAGATCGCGGTCTGGATCCTGTGCCGTGTGCTCGAGGCGCTCGATCACGCACACCGCCAGGGCGTCATTCATCGGGACGTGAGCCCTTCGAACGTGATGATTGGTCGGGCGGGTGACGTCAAGCTCGTCGATTTCGGGCTCGCGCGGGCCGCAGACCGTATGTCGCTGTCAGCCTCCGGCGCGGTCCAGGGCAAGTTCAGCTACATGTCGCCGGAACAGGCCGCCGGTCAGCCCCTCGACCCTCGGAGCGACCAGTTCTCCGTCGGGGTCATGGGGTGGGAGCTGTTTGTCGGTCGGCGCCCCTTCGACGGCGGCAGTGACCTGGCCACCTTGGACCGTATCCGCTCCGATTAGCCGGAGGCGCTGACGACCCTCGTCGATGACGTCCCTGAGGAGATCTCACGAGTCATCAGACGCCTGCTGGAGAAGGCCTCGGACCACCGGTTCGAAGACGCCGATGGTGCGCGCAGAGCCTTGGCCGCTAGCCTCGCCTCGCAGGGGGCTACCGTCGGGGCTCGAGATGTGTCGAACTGGCTGGTGAGCGTTGAGTCGGCGTTTTCCAGGGACGGGGGAGGACCGGCGGGTCCCCAGCTGTCGCTGGACTCGGCCCTGGAGTTAGGCCTTGATCCAGGTGGTCTGGGCGACAGGACGAAGACCGCCGCGGGTGCGCCTGCGGTACCCGCCCGCGGCGAGGCGTCACCGGTACGCCCTCGCCCAGCTGCGGCCACCGAGGGTGACCAGACGGTTGGCGCCGCAATCTCCGCGTCTACCCCGTCAGTTCTTGTGCAGCGCACCTCCCGCGCCGCGATGGCCGTCCTCATCGTGTTCAACCTGTTGCTGTTGACTGCGGTGGGCTTCCTCCTCTATCGGCTGGGTCTCTCAGAGGAGGTCCGGCCCGAGAAGCCACGCGCTGCTGCCGTGACTCCGAAGGTTCGAGCGTTGCCGGCGTCGGTCGACCCTCTCGATTCACCGCCAACCGATGCGCGACGTGACACATCAACGCAGGGCGATGACGGAGGCGCGACGCGAGCAGACGGCAGCGGCCCCACGGAGCCGGGCCTGGCTGGCACGGCATTCGGAGCGGCGCTCGCGAGGTTGACCCCTGTCGCCGAAAAGGAGCCCCAAACCCGGGCCAGAGACCGGGTCCGCCTGACCATCCTGCCCAGCCCTGTGGACGCGTCGGTGAGCATAAAGGGACACGGAACCGCGCGCGGTCAGCGCTCCGTCTCGGTCTCCCGAGGAAGCCTGCTCCGCGTGACGGTCGCCGCACGAGGCCACGAGACCAAGCTCGTCCGGGTGCGCGCCGATTCGGACAAGACCCAGCGTGTGACGCTCACATCCCAGGCCACGGGCTGGGTCACGTTTCGGTTCTTCCCCGCGAACGCGCGGGTGACGATAGACGGTCGCGGGATAACCACCGCCCAGAGCAACCTGGTCAAGAAGCGACTTCCCGTTGGACAACATAGCGTTACGGTCTCTCGTGGGGCCGCGCGCAGGACGGTTCGGTTCAGGGTGGACGCGGAGCAGACGACCAACTTGAAAACTGTGCGACTCCGAAAGCCATAACCCTTCGTTTTCTTTGGGGAACCACTTCTTTACACGACCTTGGCCCCATGGTATGGATGCCGTCCATCGAATCGTGGCCCAACGGGCCTCAGGAGCGGGGATGAGCGATCCGCAGCAACCCGAAGCGCCCGTGGCCCCCGAAGCCGATACGTCCTACGACGCCGAGAGCATCAAGGTTCTCAAAGGCTTGGAGGCCGTTCGAAAGCGGCCCGGGATGTACATTGGCGACACCGACGACGGATCGGGGCTTCACCATCTGGTCTTCGAGGTCGTGGACAACTCGGTAGACGAAGCATTGGCGGGGTACTGCGACGAGGTGACGGTCACGATACACGCCGGAAACTCCATCACTGTCGAGGACAATGGCCGCGGGATCCCGGTTGGCGAACACGAAGATGGACGGAGCGCGGCCACGGTCGTCATGACGGAGCTCCATGCGGGCGGTAAGTTCGACGCCAACTCCTACAAGGTCTCCGGAGGCCTCCACGGCGTGGGCGTGTCCGTGGTCAATGCGCTGAGCAGGCGACTGCTGCTGACGATCCGCCGCGACGGCAAGGTCCACGAGCAGGAGTTCGCGCTGGGCAAGGAGCGCGGGCCGCTGAAAGTCACCGGGACCACTGCGCGCAAGGGCACGACGGTGTACTTCGAGCCGGACCCTGGCATGTTCACCATGAGGGAGTTCAGCTTCGATATTCTGGCGGCCCGGCTGCGCGAGCTGGCATACCTCAACAGAGGGCTCACGATTCGCCTGACGGACGAGCGCGGCGAAGAGGAGCGGGCTGCGACGCTCCACTATGAAGGCGGCATCAGCTCCTTTGTAGCGGACATCAATCGCAAAAAGGACGCCCTGCATCCCGAGGTGATCCACATCCTGGAGCGACGCGACGACATCGAAGTCGAGCTCGCCCTTCAGTGGAACAACTCTTATAATGTCCAGCTGTTCTGCTTCACCAACAACATCCGCAACCGGGACGGCGGCACGCACCTCACCGGCTTCAAGGGCGCTCTCACGCGTTGTCTGAACAACTACGCGGACAAGGCCGGCCTGCTCAAGCAGGTGAAGATCGGGTTGAGCGGCGACGACATCCGCGAGGGGCTGGTCGGCGTCATCAGCGTCAAGGTGCCAGACCCGAAGTTTTCCTCTCAGACCAAAGACAAGCTGGTCAGCAGCGAGGTCAAGCCGGTCGTCGAGACGCTTCTGTACGAGCACCTTTCGAACTACCTCGGGGAGAACCCAGCCACGGCCAAGGGCGTCGTGGTGAAGGCGGTAGACGCCGCTCGGGCGCGCGAGGCTGCTCGCAAGGCGCGAGAGACCGTGCGCCGCAAGGGCGCTCTAGACTCAGCGAGCCTGCCGGGCAAGCTCGCCGATTGTCAGGAGCGGGACCCGGCTCGGTCTGAGCTGTTCATCGTCGAGGGCGACTCCGCCGGGGGCTCGGCCAAGCAGGGGCGGGACCGGGTCACCCAAGCGATCCTTCCCTTGCGCGGGAAAATCCTGAACGTCGAGAAGGCGCGCTTTGACAAGATGCTGGGATCCAACGAGATCCTGACCCTCATCACGGCGTTGGGGACCGGGATCGGGCCCGACAGCTACGATCCGGACAAAGCCCGATACCATAAGATCATCATCATGACCGACGCAGACGTCGACGGGCAGCACATCCTGACCCTGCTGTTGACGTTCTTCTACCGGCAAATGCCCGAGTTGGTGGAGCGCGGCTACGTGCATATCGCGCAGCCGCCGCTGTTCAAGGTAAAGAAGGGCAAGTCCGAGCGGTACCTCAAGAACGAGGCCGCCCTGGCGTCTTACACCATCGCCATGGGCACCCGGAATTGCGTCTTGACCGGCGTGGAGGCCCCTATCGCGGGAGAGGCGCTCGAGGAGTTCATGCTAAACCTGGTCAAGATCCGCGGTGGGCTGGATCACCTCGCTCGCCGGCGCGACCGCCGCGTTATGCGAGCGCTGATGGAGGCCACCGATATCAGCCTGGAGACGCTCAAGTCGCGGGACGCGCTGGAGGCGTGTGTTCGCAGGGTCGAGGCATATCTCGAGAGCCACTTCCCGGAGGCGATCCCGCTCGCTTTCGACATCTCCGAGGACGAAGAGCGCGGCGAGTTCCAGGTGTCATTCAACACGTTCGTAAGCGGCGGGCCTCGGCAGACCGTGGTCAACGCTGCGTTCCTCAACAACGGTGAGGTGCGCGATGTGTTCGAGTTGTATGGGGCGGCCGCGCGCGCGGCGGAGCTTCCTCCACGATGGACCAAGGGCGACAGCGATCCCATCGACTTCAGGAGCTTCGAGGAGCTGCTGGCGCACGTCGAGAAGAGCGGGGTTCAAGGGGTAGGGGTACAGCGCTACAAAGGCTTGGGTGAGATGAACCCCGAGCAGCTCTGGGAGACCACGATGGACCCTGATGTCCGGACGCTGCTGCAGGTGCGGGTCGATGACACCATCGCGGCCGACGACATGTTCACCGTCTTGATGGGCGACGAAGTCGAGCCCCGACGCGACTTCATCGAGCGAAACGCTCTCCGCGTCCGTAACCTCGACATCTAGCCGCCCAGCTGCGACGTGGATCCGGAGCGGGCAGGCTATCTCAAGGCCATCGAGAGACGCTTTCTGGAGATGCGCGGTCGCGGCCTGATGCTGTCTCCGCGAGACGTGATGCTCGTCGATCGCTGGCGTGAACGCGGGATTCCGCTCAGAGTGGTCCTGGCAGCGCTGGAAGAAGGCGCGGAGCGGTTCGCGGAGACCCACCCAAAGGGTGAGCCCCTGCCTTCGTCGCTGGCGTATTTCGAGGGGCACGTGCGGAGGGCGGCGGACGAGCGACATGAACTCGCGGTCGAGCGCGCGACCCGCGGGGATACCGGTCGCACGGCGCATCTACTGCGACCCCAAGCGCGGCCAGCGTTACTGGACGGTATCGCCGCGGCCGGGCGGCGACAGGGCGGGGAGTCGGCCAAGGAAGCGCTCCGATACGCTTGGCGTCGACTGGCGAAACCCTCTTCAGATGAGGCGCTCTGGAGCCTCGTTGCGGAGGTGGACCGGGATCTGGTCGACATGTTGGCAGCAACACTGGAGGATACAGGACGGGAGGCGCTGTCCAAAGCGGTGGAGGCGGCGGTCGACAATGCAGGTGGTGAAGCGATGAGCGAGCAAGCTAAAGACGACGTCGCGCGAACGGAGCTGGAGCGTTGGATCCGAGAGCGGTTCGGGCTCCGTGACCTCATGGAGGTGCTGATTGAGCACACCATGTAAAGTTTGCTCCGGGGTCGGCTACATCGTCGGCCGATCGGGCGAGCTCGCCCGGGCGGAGGTGTGCACGACCTGCAGCGCAGAGGTTCTCGATGAGAGCCTCTGGTATCAGATTCAGCGGGACGAAAACGGCTACGAGCTCGCGGTCCCCAGCGAGAGCCTGGGGCTGGTGAGGCGTGTGCGCTGCTTCAACGACGCGAAGCTTCCGGCGTCGTATGGTGCCAAGACGATGGCCGGCTTTCAGGATCACGCTGAACACCGCGGCCTCAAGACCCGCCTGCTGCGCTACACGCAGCGCTTTGACCTCGAGAACAGCGACGGGGTCCTGCTCATGGGACCACCCGGGACCGGCAAGACACACTTGATGTGCGCGATGCTTCACTACCTGACGCTGCAACGGGGTGTCGCCTGTCGCTTTCTAGACTTCTTTGATCTCACGGTGAAAGTGCGGGCGACCTACGACACCAGCTCCAAGGTGACCGAGGCCAGCATCATCGACCCACTGGTGTCGGTACCGGTCTTGGCCATCGATGAGCTTGGCAAGGGCCGGAGCAGCCACTATGAGCGCACCATCGTGGACCAGCTCATCAGCCGACGCTACAACGCCGGACGTGTCGTGATAGCGACCACGAACTATTTCCCCGAAGAGGAGCTGACCGCCAAGATGGGTGCTGGGGGGGAGCGCGGGGCGCTGAGCTTGGAGGAGCGTGTCGGCCCCCGGATTAAGAGCCGGCTCTACGAGATGTGCGACGTATACCCGGTGGGTGGCAACGACTATCGGATGCGGCAGCGATGAAGGACGCGAGGCGCCCCTTCCCGCTCACCTGAGACCCGAGGCCGTTGGGTCGCCTGAGGACGGGGCCGCAGTGAACTCCACACCCACCCTACCGATCCGTTTGGCCCGACGGGTACGCCATTGTATCTCAAGGGAGACCCCGGCGACGTCGTGTTGACAAGCGCGCCACGGACCGGACGCCGGCGACGCCCTATCCGGCACCCGCGGAGCTGCCCGTCGCGAGGCTGCGCGCGTGTCAGCGCTGCGGGGCCGGCGGTCGTAGCCGAGCCATCTTGGTCACCCCTGCCCCACCAGCGCCAGCAGCCAAACGATCCCCACCAGGTTTGCCACCAACGCACCCACCATCGCTATGAGCAACAGCACGCCGCGGGTTCTCTCCAAGCTCTTCTGAGCGCCGTCCGCCGCCAAGACCGACGCGACCGGTGGAGGAAGCTCCTCGCCCAACGCCTCCTCCGCGAACGCCCTCATCCGTGCGCGCTGGGCAGAGAGATTGCGGATAAGAACGTCCGCGACCACAAGCATGATCAACACGAACACGCCGCCGATGGCGATCAACACCTGGCGCTTGTCGCTGGTGACGCGAGTGGTTCGGTCACCGATGTCACGCTCGCGCGTGCTTATCCAAAGTGACGGGCTGACGGGCTCGCGCTGTAAAAACGTGGTCAAGTACCGCGCGGTCAAGTCCACGTTGACTCCGGGGCGGAGCTCCAGACTGTTCGGGTGTAATACGTTCTCGGCTCGGACCAGCGAGGTCAGGGCCGACAGCGTGTCATCACTGGTGACGATAATCGGCACCGTGGCGAACTCGTCTCCCGGATCCCAAGGATGACCGGCGCACTGAAGGTCGCAGCGTCCGTCACAGCGGACGCTTATGCGGAGCTGAGCCTCGTGTTTGGAGCTGGTCACGGTGCCGCTCCACAGAACCGCGCCTTCCCGGAGCAGATCGCAGTGGGCTTCGGCGCTCGCCTGCCAAGTGCGCAACGTCGCGTCGAGGCGATCACCCGGGCGAAAGACCGGGGTCTTCGTCCGCAGGAGCATCCGACGCCCTCGTGGCCGCAGCGGCTCCTCGCGCTCAACCCAGGGCTTATCTGGGGGGAAGACATCGAGCTTCAGTCGAATCCCGGGCTGCTTGGCGTTGATCTTGAACTCGAGCAGCCCCATCACGTCGGTGGTCTGCTTACTCACGCCTGGCGGCACCAGACACGTCTTGTGCTTGATACGCACTGGCACGCCGGACAGTCCGCGCCCCTCATCGTCGCGGAGCCGCAACACCACCGAGTTGACCATCCCCAAGGCCAACACCGAGTTCTCGGGCATCACGTCCACCCGAATCTGACCCGGCTCTGCGACCCGCTTGGCGGGCGGCGTTTCATCCTCCAGCACCACATCCCCGCTGGGATGGAGCACCGTCAGCGAGTGCTCCAGAGACTCGCTCCGACCCTCCGCGGATAGGCCCAGCGTGACCACAGCCCGCTCGGATGCGACCGCCTCCGGGACCAGGAAACTCACGATCGTCGGATCAGAACCGCTCGTGGTGAATTCGACCGGTTGCCCTGCGACGAGGACCTTGTCGACGCTGACCGACATCGACGCCCTGCTGTCGACCCCGTGCGCACTCACCCGAACCGCCAGAGGCCGCCCCGCAAGGCCGTGGTTTCCACCCACCACCACGAACCCCGGCATGTCGACCATCTTGTCTAAATTGAGATAGACGACGCCCAGCGCAAACAGGGCGGTGCCGACTAACAACGGCGCGGCTATTCGGAACCATCGCCAGGTCGCGATGCGCTGAAGGAGACCCTTCACGCCGCGAAGAGTATCAGCTCCGCTCGTTGATGCCGATGATCGGCGTGGCCTCGAGCTTGTCGAGCAGCTTCTTGACTTCGTTCGTGAAGTGCCGCTTGTGCTTGGCAGGCACCGGGGCGGCCTCATGGGTCGTCATGCGCAGCGGATTGAGCAGCGCACCGTTGCGGCGCAGCGAGAACATCAGCTGCGACTGCCGCGCGCTGCCGGTGCGTCCAACCTCGCCGATGACCGTCTTTTGGCTGACCGTAGCGCCGACGCGAACACCCGGGCCGAGCGTCTTCAGATGCCCATACGTGCTCGTCACGCCATCTTCGTGGCGAATAGTGACCGTCAACCCCAACGACTTGGCCTTGCCTGCGAACGCCACGCGACCAGCGGCGACGGCCCATACAGGGGTACCTTGTTTGGCCGTGTAGATCACCGGGCCTGCTTTGTGGAGGTTGCCACGCACGTTGCTCTGAACACCCGCGGACACCATCGTGTACTTCAGCGGTGACTTCAGAAAGTCTTTGCGAGCAGCGCGCCCCTCGGGGGTGAAATAGCCGCGGTTGCCATCCGGGTCGGTATACTGGAGCAGCTGGTGGGTACCAAACTTGCCGCGGTATTCCGCGCCAAGTACTCGTCCGTACTTGAGGAACTTACCGGCGACATGAACCTTCTCGACGATGACGCGAAGCTCATCGCCTTTGCGCGGGTCCTGAAAGAAGTCCACATCCCAGGCGAACAGATCGATGAAGATCCCCGCCAGCCCGACCCGCTCACCGCATCGACGCACGCTCTTGTACAGGCTGCTTTTTATGGCGCATCCAATAGCGGCGCGCTCGATGCGGGTCTTCACCGGCATCCGGCTGGCGACGTAAGCGCCATCCCGCATCAACTCGACCTGATACACGTCCAGCGCCGAGCTGTGATACTCGAAGCGGGTCACCTGGCCCTCGTCGTCGACCGACGCGTTGAAGCTGTTGCCTACGCGAGCCTGACGGAAATCGTAGACGGAGCTCATCGCTCGAATGAGCGGCATCGCGGTGCGATTGTCGATGCCTTGATCCTGCAGCGCCTTGATGACCGTCTGACCGCGCTTGAGCTTTCCAGCGATCTTACGCGTAGCGGGATCGCCAAAGTCGTCGCGGTGGATCCGGTCATCGCCACCGCGCCGCGGCTCGTCGAGCCGTGGGATGACACCCTGGCTGGCACCCGGGGTGATCACCCTCATGTCGCCCGGGTTGAGCCCGTTGGACGGCAGCGCCGGATCGTGCAGCCGCTGCTCCAGTGACGGCGCCGTCACGCCTTTGTCCTGGAAAAAGAGGAAATAGTTGACGGCCGCCAGCGCCGCTATCACAAAGAAGGCGCTGCCGCGGCTGGAGCCCCCCCCGCGACGTCGATGGGGACGTCCAGGTTCGCGAAGCACTATGGGCCGGTCGAGATACACGGAGTGTGTGCAGCTCCAATAGACGGTTGTGAGAGTGTGAGCAGTGTGTCCGCCGCAGCGTTTGGGGCTCCGTCGAAGAGCTCACTTCCCCCGCGAAGCACCCCGCTTGGCTAGCATGGGCCGAGTGTTGCGTCAACCTACATCGGCGTCCTCGTTGCCCCGTGTGGCTTTGCGCTCACTCGATGGGGATCCGGCCGCGACCTGAGCAGCCCTTGATCGTTGGTGTCGTCGCGTGCGGGATGCGCCGACACCAACCTCGACCTTCCCCGGCTCCCTCCCGACCGCGCTTGGGTTTACGCTGCGCGGCCGAGTGGATCGGGCCGGGACAGAGAGAGCGCCAACTCGACGGCCCTGATCATGCTGGTGGGGTCGGCCAGATCGCGCCCCGCGATATCGAAAGCGGGGCCGTGATCAGGGCTGGTGCGAGGTCTCGGTAAACCCAGCGTGACGTTCACCCCGTCGCTGAAGTGAACGAGCTTGAAAGGGATCAAGCCCTGGTCGTGATAACAGCAGATGACTCCGTCGAAACGACCCGCCAACGCGTGATGAAACACCGTGTCCGGCGAGTGAGGCCCAGAAGCCAGCACGCCCTCGGCACAGAGCGAAGCGACCGCTGGCGCGATGGCTCGCGACTCCTCGTCACCAAAGAGGCCGCCGTCCCCAGCGTGGGGGTTGAGGCCCGCCACGGCGATGACGGGCTCGCGCCCACACGACGCCCGCAAGGCCTTCACCAAAAGCAGCCCCGCCTTCACCAGGCACTCCGTCGTGACGAGAGACGCCACCGCGCTCAACGCCACGTGACGGGTCACCGGGACGACGTTGAGTCGCGGCCCCGCCATCCACATGGCGACATCGTCATAGGCCACCCCACAGCGCGCCGCGTAGAGCTCGGTGTGACCGGGAAAGACCCCCCCGAAGACCTGCTTATCGACGGGCGAGGTGACCACCGCGTCGATCGCGCCAGTGGCCAGGTCCGCCGCCGATCGCTCCACCGCGTCGAGGGCCGGACAACGGGCATCGGGCGGTAGGTAGGCGACCTCTACCCCGGCAGAAAGGTCCCCGTAGAAGCCGGCGGGCGCATAGGCCACCCAGCGAGCCTCCAGCCCGAGGATATTCAGCGCCGCCCTGGTGACCTCGCGTCCGATCCCCGCGGGATCGCCCATCGTGATGCCAATCCGCGGCGCGCTACAAACGCCACCCTGAACCCGATCAACGGTCACCAGGTCAGCGTGACGTCGGCTTGGGGGACGACCTCTTCTGGCCTTGAAGGGACTTGACCAATGGCTTGAGCGGCTCGTCTTTCACCTCGATGAACACGTTCTGGCGCAACTCCACCATCCAGATCTCCAGCAGGCGCGCGGCCTCCTCTTGGCGCATACGATATCGAATCTGCCGCAGCATCGACTCGCGCTTCTTGTCGGTCAGCACGTTCTTCTTGCGGATGCCCGTGACCTTGATGAGGTGAAACCCAAAGTCGGTCCGCACCGGCGCGCTCACTTGATTGAGCGGCAGCCCCCACACCACCTTCTCGAAGTCGGGATCGGTGTCTCCACGGGTGAGCCAGCCGAGATCGCCACCGG
>JAAZYN010000310.1 GCA_014239625.1 Myxococcales bacterium
GCCGAGGGACCTCTGGTGGATCCCGTGTTCGTGTTCCAGCGCATCGAGGAGAAGATCGCCGACGACAGCGTCCTCATCGTCGACGGTGGGGACTTCGTCGCCACCGGCGCCTACATCGTGCGACCTCGCGGACCGCTGCGCTGGCTCGACCCAGGTGTGTTTGGGACCCTGGGTGTCGGCGGCGGCTTCGCTGTGGGAGCCGCCAGCGTGCGGCCTGGCGCCGAGGTGTGGCTCTTTTACGGGGACGGCTCGTCGGCCTATAGTCTGGCTGAGTTCGACACCTACGTCCGAAGCGGGTTCGCGCCCATCGCGGTGATCGGCACCGACGCCAGCTGGCAGCAGATCGCCCGCGACCAGATCACCATCCTGGGCGACGCGGTAGGCACCGTGCTGCGCCGCACCGACTACCACACGGTGGCTGAAGGATACGGAGGAAAGGGGATCCTGGTCACCGACCCGGGCGCGCTCGACGGTGCCCTCGACGAAGCCAAGCGGTTGGCGGCCGAGGGAACCCCGGTGTGTATCAACGTGCACCTCGCGACCAGTGATTTCCGCGAGGGCTCGTTGTCGATATAGAGGTCTCCACGGCGCCCTGTGATGACGGCTCATTCCGCCGATGACCGGCGGCACGTTTGATTCGAGCTTGCTCCCGGGCGTCAGCTTCAGCGGCGCTGCTCAGATCCCTGTCATCGAGGTGCTCTCGGAAGGGAGCCCCGTCGATGGGGTCGCGACCTTTTCATTCTCACAACCGGCGACGAGTCGCGGGGCGTCATGGCGCTACCTCGTCGGAATCGGAGGCACCGGCGGCGTCGCCGGTGAGGGGCCCACGTCGGTGACCCGCGACGCGCCGCTCGTCTCCCTGGGACAACTCGGCGCCTTCGGGACGGGCGCGACGATGACCTTTGTCCCTCCAGCCACTCTGTCCGGAGGCTCGGGTGGTGGCGCGGACGGCGTGTCCTTGTTCGTCCTCGACGGCTCGACCCTGTCGGTCACGTGCACGAGCGTCGATGGTGGCACGACGCCCGACCAGCACGTCTACGCGGTTGGCATGGTCAGCCTGGACGTCTCGAGCTGTCAGGGGGTTGGCTCCGCCACGGTCTGTCTGGGCAACACCTGCGGCGACGGTATCAAGCGCGACGGCGAGATGTGCGACGACGGCAACGTTCAAAGCAACGACGGATGCAGCGATCTGTGTACGGTCGAGCCGACCATCAGCTGCGCAGGAGACATCACCAGCCTGTGCGCTGGTTCTGGTGCCTCCGGGATCTGATCGGTCGACCCGGCGCGGGGAGCGATGTCGGGCGGTGGACGAGGCGCCCACGCGTTGGCCCCGCGCTGGCGTCGGACCCGCCCCGGGACGAGCTGACGCGTTACCCGTGATCGCTCGTCTGTCAGTGACTCGACGGAGGTTTTCGCACCTGGTGGGTTGTGCTAAGTAGCGCTCGTTTCCACTCCTGAAGACCGAGGTCAGCGATGAACCAGCCGACGATTCTCTACACGAAGACCGATGAGGCCCCGATGTTGGCGACCTACTCGCTGCTGCCCATCATCCAAGCGTACACGGCCAAGGCCGGGATCAACGTCGAGCTCCGAGACATCTCCCTGGCCGGTCGTATCCTGGCGAACTTCTCCGACCATCTGACCGAGGAGCAGCGGGTCCCCGACGCGCTGGCCGAGCTCGGTGAGCTGACCCAGGACCCGGGCGTCAACATCATCAAGCTGCCCAACATCAGCGCCTCGGTCCCCCAGCTCAAGGCCGCGATCGCCGAGCTGCAGTCCAAGGGCTTCGCGCTACCCGACTACCCCGAAGAGCCTCAGACCGACGCCGACCGCGACGTGTTGAGGCGCTACAACGCCGTCAAGGGCAGCGCGGTGAACCCGGTGCTGCGCGAAGGCAACTCCGACCGCCGTGCGCCCAAAGCGGTCAAGGAGTACGCCCGTCGCAACCCACACTCGATGGGGGCCTGGGCCGCCGACTCGACCTCCGATGTGGCGACCATGACCGGGGGCGACTTCAGGCACAACGAGCAGTCGGTGACCGTGTCTGCCGCCACCACGGTGCGCATCGAGTTCCACGCCGCCGACGGGCAGGTGGCGGTGCTCAAGGACGGCTTGGCGCTCCAAGCCGGGGAGATCATCGACGGCACGTTCATGAGCAAAAAGGCCCTGCTGGCCTTCCTCGAGGCTCAGGTCGACCGCGCCAAGAGCGAGGGGTTGCTGTTGTCGTTGCACATGAAGGCGACCATGATGAAGGTCTCTGACCCCATCATCTTCGGCCACGCCGTGCGGGTCTTCTTCGCCGACGTCTTCGCCAAGCACTCGGCGGTCTTGGATGACATCGGCGTGGACGTCAACAACGGCCTGGGCGACTTGCTCGCCAAGCTCGACCAGCTGCCCGCAGCGACCCGCGCGGCGATCGAAGCGGACGTCGCCGCAGCCTACGACAGCGGCCCGGATCTGGCCATGGTGAACTCGTACAAAGGGATAACCAACCTGCACGTCCCCAGCGACGTCATCATCGACGCGTCCATGCCCGCGATGATTCGGACCTCGGGTCAGATGTGGAACAAAGACGACGAGACGCAGCCGACCCTGGCGGTCATCCCCGACAGCAGCTACAGCGGGCTCTACAAGGCCGTCTTCGAGGACTGCAAGGCCAACGGCGCCTATGACCCCACCACCATGGGCAGCGTGCCGAACGTGGGGCTGATGGCCAAGAAGGCCGAGGAGTACGGCTCTCACGACAAGACCTTCGAGATGACCGAGGACGGCACCGTCAAGATCGTCGACGTCAACAGCGGCGAAGCGCTGATCAGCCACGACGTGGAGGCCGGCGACATCTGGCGGGCGTGTCAGGTCAAGGACGCGCCCATCCGCGACTGGGTCAAGTTGGCCATCTCTCGAGCCCGCGCGACCGGCGCCCCCGCCGTGTTCTGGCTCGACGCCGAGCGTGCCCACGACGCTCAGGTCATCGCCAAGGTAAAGAAGTACCTCCCGGAGCACGACCTGCAAGGCGTCGAGACCCACATCCTCAACGTCGTCGACGCCACCCGGCTGTCGGTCGAGCGGATCCGCAAAGGGCAGGACACCATCTCGTGCACCGGCAACGTGTTGCGCGACTATCTGACGGACCTGTTTCCCATCCTCGAGGTGGGCACCAGCGCCAAGATGCTGTCGATCGTGCCGCTGATGAAGGGTGGCGGGCTGTTCGAGACCGGCGCCGGCGGCTCGGCCCCCAAGCATATCCAGCAGTTGCAGAAGGAGGGCCACCTACGTTGGGACGCGCTGGGCGAGTTCTTGGCCCTGGCCGTGTCTCTGGACCATCTCGGCGAGACCTTCGACAACGCCGCGGCGCGGACCTTGGGCGCCGCCCTGGACGAAGCCACCACACAGTACATGCTGAACAACAAGTCGCCGTCGCGAAAGGTCAACGAGCACGACAACCGGGGCGCGCACTACTCCCTGGCCTTTTACTGGGCCGAAGCGTTGGCGGCCCAGAGACGCGAGCCCGGCCTGGCGGATGTGTTCAAGCCAGTGGCGACGGCGCTGGCCGCCAAGGAGGCGGCCATCAACGCGGAGCTGCTGGCGGCGCAAGGCGCGCCGGTGAACATCGGCGGATACTATCTGCCCGATGACGCGCTGGTCACGCGGCAGATGCGGTGCAGCGTCACGTTGAACGCGATCATCGACTCCATCTGATGGACGGAATGAGCAGGCGCGGGCGGAGGTCCTCGTCTCACGACGTCGGCGGTGGCCACCCGCCTGCCGGCGCGGCTGTCGGAGGTGGTCGCGGCTGCGCCGCTCAGTCGCGGTGGCGCAAGCTCGCGTTGCCGATGGTGATCCCTTCGCGGACGACGACGAAGTAGAGCAGGTCTGGTCCGCCAGGCCGCGCGCGGAAGCTGTGATGGTCGTCAACGGTCGCGCTGTAGACGTCGCCGGGGGCCAGCACTCTGCCGTCGTCCATCTCCATGTAGCCCTGCAGGACGATGCAGGTCTCTTTGCCCAGATGGCCGTGGGCTGGGAAGGTCTCCCCGGCGGCGATACGAACGAAGCCCCTCACCGATTGCTGTACCGCCGGGCCGCCGTCGACCCAGATGGACTTGAGCATGGGCAGCGCGCGCTCGGTGCCCCACTCGAGGGTGTTGTCCAGCCCCGCCAACAGCTCGGCCGCCGTGTTCTCGTGGACGTCCAGGATCTTCGACAGCGGGGCGGCGTACTCCGCGAAGCGGTCGGCGAAGGAGACCTCGCGCAGCACCCGGTCGCGACCGTCCGTCGGAGCTTCGTCGTGCTCTACGCCGGCCAGCAAGGCGTCCAGGGCTTCCTCGTCCAGGCCGTCGTCGCCTAGAAACAACGCCTCGAAGGGATCGCGTTGTGCTTCAATCGGCATCGCTTCCCCCAAGCGTGTCGCGTAAGGCTGCCAGAGCCGCTCGAACGCGGGATTTTACCGTGCCTACCGGGATGCTCAACTGGGCCGCCATCTCCGTGCTCGACATTCCTTTGAAGTATCCAAGCACCAGCACTTCGCGCTGGCGCTCTGGGAGTGTACGCACCAAATCGCGCAAACGGATCAGATCGACCATATCATCGGGGAGCATGGCCACCCACTCTCCGGGGAGGGTCGCGTTCAGGCGTCCGGCATCGAGCTCTTCGGCGAACGTGGTCTTGCGATATTTCGCTGACCGGACGACGTCGAGGCATCGCGATCGCATCCGCATGAAGATCCACGAACGCACCGAGGCGCGTGTCGCGTCATACTGCCCTGCGCGCTTCCACACCTCGATGAACACGTCATGGACCACATCTTCGGCCAGCTCGCGGTTCTTCAGCACCCGCACTCCGAGCCCCAGCATCAGGCTCGAGTAGCGATCGTAAAGCGCTCCGAGCGCGCGCCTGTCACCGCGAGCGACCGCCGCGATGTCCCGGGCGTCGAGGGGCTGTTGATCGTGAGCGCTCATCTCTGGTGGCATTGTACCCCCGCGAGGCGTCGGGCGCGACCCAACCCCTCGCGGGATGTCTCAACGCACCGTCGCGACCCCCATTTGCGCCGTCGAGAAGCCGTTGTTGGTGCCGTCGAGGTCGACGTATTGCCACGTCGCGCCGCCGTCGGTGCTGGCACGATAGGCGATGGAGTACGTGCCAGGCGTCGACGCGAAGACGGCACCGCGGAACTCGTTGCTCGGACCGGCCTGGCTCTCGCAGAAGGCTGGAAACAAGATCCATGAGCCCGTGTCGCGGGGATCGCTGGCCACAGCGCCATACCCGATCTCGACGATCAGCGCGCCGCCGGGGAACTCTCCCCCGCTCGGGCAGGCGCCGCCCGTGACGCCGGTCTCGGTGATCTGAGCGAACACCGGCTGGCTCCAGCGGCCTCGCACGAAGCTGACGGTCGACGGTCGGTCGATCAGGCCCGCGGTGATCAGGTCGCCGCCGCTCGCGGTGGTCGTCACCTGAAC
>JAAZYN010000311.1 GCA_014239625.1 Myxococcales bacterium
CTCCATGAGACGCCGCCAGACGGTTGAATCCAGGTCCATGTGGCGCCTATCCTTCCGCCCTGCCGTCCTGCAACGTTGAAGCTCTGGGGTTGCCCCGTGACATTGAAGACCATGTGCCATCGTGCCGTTTTTGCGGCCCTCGCCCTCTCCTTTACGCTCCCGGCTGCCTGCCGACGCAGCGAAATTGTGGGTCAGAAAGCCCCCCGTCAAAAAGGCATGCTCGCGGTTCAGAAGTGTCCCCCTCCCATCGAGGGCAACCGCCGAAAGGTCAAGCTCCTCCCGGGGATCTACGAGTGCGACCTGATCATCTCTGGCGTAGGCAACGCGATCCGGGGCTACGGGGTGGACCGCACCGTCATCGACGGCAACCTCGTCATCGACGGTCATCGGAACAAAGTCGTGGGTTTGCGCGTCACCAAGTCGCTGATCATCGCCGGCGACGACAACCGCCTGGGCAAGAATCATTATGGCGAGGGTGTTCAGGACCAAGGACAGAACAACCGCTACTGATGCCGGTCAGGCCAGGGCTTCGCGGGACAACCAGCCGGTATGGAGTATCTGCCTTGTTCCGCTCCCACCGCTCCAACAACGCTTGTTGGCGCTCTGAAACCTGCACTTCGACCGCTTTTCTCACCGCTCCTCCCTCCGCGCTTGCGCCACGGAGACAGCATGATCCTCACGGATCACGACGGCCAGAAAAGCGGTGTGTTATTCCGGCCGAGGTCATCTAGCGCCATGTCCCATCGCGCCGGGCCTGATGGATCGGTCGCCCGCGATCGTACGAACGCGGATGAGCTCGCCGCCCCGCGTCAGCACCGACAGGACGCCAGGGGCCGGGCTGGCGATGGCCCTCGGGATGAGCGCGTTGGCCTCATCACTCGTGGCTGTCTCGTGAGCCAGCCGGATGACATCCACCAGGCCTGAATCGGTGAGACGCGCAACGGCCGGCCGGTTGTTCAGCGCGATCCAGAAGTTTCGGCCATCGCTGGTGACGGCGTGCACCCCGTCGACCCCGACCTCGACCAGATCCAGCTCCGGGTGGGCCGTGGCCAAGTAAAGGTGACCCAGATCGGTCAAAACGGCGGCCTCCTCCGGGGCGGTCGCCAGCCCAATGATCCGCCCGTCGAGGCTGGCGACCCCTGGTCGCACCGTGATGGTCGTCGGGTGCACGTCGGCCACCGCCAGCTGGTGACCCGTCGCAAGGGCCAGCATCCCGGAGGCCACCGGGTTGGCGTAGAGCGTGCCCCCCGGCGACAGCCCGGAGACCGCGCGCTGGTCGCCCCAGGCCGCACCGGTCGTGTCGCTCAGGGACACCGCGATGCGCCCATGGTGGGTCACGAAGTGGGCGAGGCGCCCATCGCCGGTCACCGCGAGGGCAAGCGTCGGGAACGCGGATGGGGCGAAGGTCGACGCGGCCGGCTCGAAGATGGCCATGCCTCCCAGCGCGCCTATCATCAGAGTGTCGTCGAGCAGCGCCGCGCCACGGTCTCGAAGGGTGTCCTGAAGGACGTCCAGGCTCGCGCCGAGCGCTGGCCACGCCTCCGCTCCGGTGGCGCCGTCGCTGCTGATCCGTCGCGCGACCAGGGTCACGTCGGAGGCGCCGCCGCTGAGGTCGAACCAGGCCACGTAGCCAGGACCGCCGAAGAGACGTGGCCAGAGGGGAGGAGGGTCGATCGCGCCCAGGCTCGCGAGGCAATAGCCCTCGGCTGTTGAGCAGCTGGTGTCGTCGAGGCTCTGCACCTCGGGTGTCGACAGCGCACACGCGCCATTCAGAACGCAGGCGACATGCGACACATCCGCCTGGGGTAACTTGACGCCCGCGCCCGCGACGTCCAGCCGCGTGGTCTCGATGGTCACATGGCCGTCACCACCGGAGGTCTGCTCATAGAGCTCCCATGTGTCGGGACCTTTGAGCCACACCTTCACGAAGGCGGGCTCCTGTCCGAAGGCGTCCCGCAGCTCATCGTAAACGGGCAGGGTCAGCCGAGCAGGGGCCGACAGGGTCAACCCCTGGGGCTCGAAGCGGATGTAGGGCCCGACGGCGAACGCCCGCTGCGGCAGGGGGGCGCTGTGGAGCCCGGTGCCGACCGTGATCACCGTCGGCTCCGAGAGCGCTCCCGCAGGAATGTCGACGAGCACGACGCCCAGCTGGTTTCCCGTCGGGAGCTCCAAGCGCCCACCCTCGGGCCCGATCGTCGCCGTGGTCAGGGGCGCCGGCTCGGGCGCGTCCTCGTGCGCGGAGAGATCGCCGCAGCTGAAAGTGGCGTGTACCGCGGCAAGGGCGCCGAACGTGAGGACATGGAGGCTGCGGAGCGGATGTGTCATGAGCTTCTCTCCAAACGACACCGTTAGCCTGGCGGCGTTAGCCGGATGGGGTCAAGGGATCGACTCAAAGAAGCGTTGACAAGGCGCCCGGGTGTGGCGGCGCGAAAAGCACCCCGCACAGCTCACCGAGCGCGGCCGGCGATCGCCATGGTGGCGCGCCGTGACGGAGGCGCCGACGGAAGGGCGGGCCGCGCGCGTCGGCAAGAGGTTGATGGGGCCATGGGTCAGCCGAGGGCGCTGTTCGTGGCTCACGGCTGTGGCTGAGCCTCTGCGGGGGCGTCTCGGTCCGCCGCGACCTCGGCGAGCGCCAGCATCCAGATGACCCGTTCATGGGCGGAGCGTCCCATGGACACCAGCTGCGCCGCCATGTCCAGGTCGGCACGGCCGCAGAGTCGGCTCACGCGTGGCAGGATCCGGGCGCGCTCTCGCGCGTCTTGAGTCACGCGGAGCACTGCGCGGACGTTGTCGAACAGGTGCGCGGGTGGTGGCCCCGTTGTCCGGGAGAAGGCTTCGGCGAAGGCGGCGTGAGCCAAGGCCTTCGTCGCGGGATACGTGATCCGGTCGATGAGCCCGGCCACCGCCGCCAGGGCCTCCGCCCGCCGCTCGCTGCTGGCGACCCTGACAAAACGCGACAGGCTCCCGGCGTCGAAGACCAGGTCTGCCCAGCGCCGCGGGTGCGCTTTCAGGGGCCCATCGCGGGCAAGAGTCTCCAAGGTGCGGCGCCAATGGGTCGCGCCACGTTGGGTCTCAGCCATGAGCAGCGCTTGGAACGCGCTGGCGCGTTTTTCCGGGTAGGGTGCGCCCTTGAACGCGTCCCACGCATGGCTCAGGAGCTCTTCGCTGAGCAGGGGATCGGTGCGGGCAGCGGCGCCTCCCAATGCGGCCGCCGGCTGACCGCGCCACAGGACGCCATCCATCGAGGTCTCTTCATAGGCCTCTGTGGCTGCGGCTACCAGCGCCGTCGGATCCGAGTCGCTGCCGATCAGCACAGCTAGCTCCAGCAGCCCCTGCGCTCGCCGCGCCGGCGCTCCTATCTCCGCCAAGATCGGCAACCACGGCTCCGGCATCGCGGCCCCGTCCGAGGGGCAGCGGCTCTGGACCAGGGCTGCGTTGACGGTGTCCCTTCCGGAGCCCGCGGGGAGCATCTCGATGATCCATGCCTGCGCCTCTTCCAGAGCGCTGGGTCGACCTGCGCGGATCACGCGCTCGAGGGCCATGGCGCGATAGGGGGCGGGTAGCGACTCGTATCCCGCCTCACGAGGCGTCATGCCACCCCACAGGCCCAGGCCCGCGACCTTCTCGTGAGCGCGATCAGACAACTCCGTCACCGTCTCGCGCACCACCGACTCGACCGCGCCGGCGGCAACTCTGCTCGACCCGTCCGCGATGTGGAGCAGCAACGAAAACCGGAAGGCGACGTCTTGAGCGGCGATCTCGGACACCGCCGCGTCGAGTCCGAGCTTGAGCCGCGTCGCTTGGACCAACACGGGCAGGCGCGCCGCAGCGATGGGGTCGTCACGGGCATCTGCGGCCGCGGCGAGCTCTTCCGCCCGACGGAGCACGCTCGTGACGGTGTGGCTCACGTCCGCCCGCGCCCGCTTTCGGTGACCGTGGCCCTGCATCTCGTCGTGCCTTGTCTGGTCATCTGCCCCCTCTCTGCCGTCGACTCCTCGCCCTGGGAGCACCGCTGGTCTCGGTGCCCGGCCAGACGCGGAAACACCGTCTCGACGGTCCTCTCGTGTGCTGTCGACGTTGCCGGTTCGTGTGCACCCGTGCTCTGCGTGGACATTTCAACCCAAACTCAGGACGCCGTGGTTCCGAGCTGCGTCGCTCCAACGTTGGATTGACCCGCGCCGGTCCCGCGTCCAAGAGGCCTGCCTGTGCGGCGCCATGCTGCCGACTGCTCGATTCAATCTACCACGCAGGATGTTCACCCGAAACTCGAGTCCGGTGGTTGTCTGGGAACCGGCGCTCAGTGGACCCCCCACTCGGCACACCCGAGGTCTCCCTCCGTGCGGTGTCTGCCCCTCACCCTGCTGCCTGATCAGGGCGTCGGGCCGACGTCATGGCGACCGCGCCTTTTCGGGCCTTGACGCCGCAGGCTCGAGAGGCCAGGTGTACAGGGATCCAGCCTTCGCGCCGCGATGGGTACTCGGACCAGGCTGACCCCGTGTTGCTCGCTCGCACCTGTACGACCCTGACTGTCCTTCTGATCGTTTGCTCGACTGCGCGGGGGGCGACTTCGCGTGGAGGCTCCCGTTCGCGTCGTCGGTGACCGAGACCGTCGTCAAAGACGGGAAACGAGCGAAGACGCGGTACCGGGTGACCGTCGCACCGGACGCCACGTCCGGCCAGCTGCTGGTGGAGCGCAAGAGGTTCAAGTTCCTGGAGCTCCAGGGCATGGACCTCGACAACCCGGTCTCCAAGGCCCTGGTCAAGCGCCTGGAGAGGAAGGCAGCGACGGCGATCCCAGGGATGCTGGTGGGTCCGGCGACGGGTCGCTTCAGCGGCCTGGTAGGCCTCAAGCGTATGGTGAAGAAGCTCACCAAGGCGGGCTTTCTTACGGCCGAAGAGGTCACGAAGTTCAAGCAGCTCATGAACACCAAGCCGTTCATCGAGGCCATCAAACGAGAGGTGAGCAACGTGTGGCTCTGTTGGGGGGGATCTGGACGGGTCCCACACCATCGACGACGCAGCCCGTGTTCCGTCACCTCACCCTCGACGTGATCGGCCGGCCGATCCCATTCCTGGTCCGCATCCTCAATGCGGCCCATCCGAAGAGGCCAGGGACCATGGAGTTGTCCTTCGAGGCGCGCCTCGAGGCGAAGGACACTCGGCGGAGCATCGAGAGGTTTCGTGCGGCGTTGAGGCTCGTCACCGGCGGTCGTCGTGGCGACGGGCTCACGGCCGTGTCCAAGACGTTTGTCTGCAAGGCCACCTTGGACGCGAAGACCTACGAGCCCCTGGAGGTCTTCCGCAGTGATCGGGTCGTCTTGCACGAGACCGTCGACGGCAAGACGACCCAGACGCCGGTGCAGGAGACCCATCGTTACGTGTTCGAGCGCTGAGACCTCGTCGCTCGGCCGTCGAATCGTCAGCCGCGCA
>JAAZYN010000312.1 GCA_014239625.1 Myxococcales bacterium
CATTGCACCTCCCCAGTGCCCGGTATGAAACTACGCGGTCACAGCCCTGGCTTGTTTGGCTCCTGCCGTCGTTACTCGACCTCGAATTGCCCCCCGCCAGTCCTGCGGCCTCGCGTCTTGGCAGCAACCAAGCCGCTGGCGGAGTGAGACCGCGACCTTTCCACACGGCGCACTAGCCCGGATGAGGCCGTCCCCTCCGCGGCG
This sequence comes from Myxococcales bacterium, assembly GCA_014239625.1. Taxonomy (GTDB): domain Bacteria; phylum Myxococcota_A; class UBA9042; order PHBI01; family JAAZYN01; genus JAAZYN01. Next base: position 205 of record JAAZYN010000312.1, read on the forward strand.
GCCACCGGATGCGCAGACGAGAGCAGCGCGACCGCCCTGCGGCAGATTCGACGCCGGCGCCACACGACGTCTCCCGCCTCCGGTCCGCGCCACGTCCGTCAGGACGGCGCCGCCTTGGTGTCGCTCCAAGCGCCATGAAACATGCGGGCGACGAGCTTGCAGCGCATAAAGAGGGGCACCAGATCTGGACTCGAGGTCGAGCCAAAGTGGCGTATCGGAACTCCGAGGGGGGGCAGCGACATCCATCAGACTTCCAAGGCATCGCGGCGGCTGCGATAGTGCCCCCCGGCGCTCTCCAGCCATGCGGCGCGTGCTCGTGCGCCTGTGAATCGGTCGGGTTCGCCCACACCGAAGATGGACGGGTTGCGAAGAGCGACCTCGCGCACAGCCACTCAGCCACGGTGCAGCGGCCTGTGCGCTCCACGAGACCTTCATCATCGGGCTGAAGCTTACTGCGGGCGATGATCGCGGGGCGCCGGACACTGCGGTCAGTTCGATTCGGTGGATGAGCAGATGGCCTTGTACGCCTTGAATTTGAATCCAAAGAAGCGGTCGCCCTTCCACCACATCGTCTGCTTGTATTCCTCGTGATAGACGACGGCGACGTGCTTGCCGCGTGGTCCCCAGGTGAGCTGCTTGACGAACGCTTCCGAGGCTTGGTTGCGCTTGCTCTCCTTGACCTTGGTCAGCTTGATCTCAGCGACCTTCTTGGTGCAGTTCTCGCCCTTCATGGCGTAGATGATGAGCTTGTTCTCTTTCTGGGCGCTCATCAGCGTGATGCCCTTGGCGTTTTCGGCGCCCAGGCCTTCGGCGGTGATGCCCTTCTTCTTGAGCTTGCGGAGGCCTTTCTTTTCCTGGCCCTCCAAAATCGAGATGGTCTCTTTGATCTTACCCTTCTTGACTTCGCGCACCTGGAACATGATCCGGCCCTCCTCGTCGGAGACCTTCACGCCCACGCGGCGGCCGTCATCGGAGAAGCCTGTAATCTCCAGTACCGACTGAGTCTCCGGGCCGGCTTCGTCGCCGCCGCGCCCCCCACCCGACAGGGCCGGGGGAACGAATAGCAGGCCCCAACAAGCCACGGTCGCTGCCAGCGAACCTATCCGAGTTGATCGTTTCATGCCGATGCCTCCCTGCGTCGATGCCCCTACTGCGTTACGTCGCGATTGAGGGGTCAGAGTGTAATGGTTTGGCGATACTTTGCGCTGCCGTTGCCCTGAGGAAAGACGGCTCGCTTGAGGATATTCTTCACGCAGGATGCTTTTTGACCGTCTTTTGTGCCTTTGACCGCGGTCGAAGACACCCGGCCGATGGCGTTGACCTCAAAGATCACCTTCAGCTTCTCCTCGTCGTCGCCCTTGCAGCGCGCGAACTGTCGCACCTTCTTGGCGAACGCCTTGGCGACCTTGGCGGCACGTTCGCCGGCCACCTGCTTTTTCTTCAGCGCCGCTTCCTTGGCGACCGCTTTGGCTCTGTCCTCGATCGAGGAGGCGCCCGCGACCTTCGTCTCGGATTTACCCGAGTCGTCGGTCATGAGGGCCTTGTATTCCTCATCGCTCAGCTTGCGATAGGCGCCCGTTCCCTTCGATGACTTCTCGTCAGCTTTCGACCCCGCGCTGTCCACCTTGCGCTTTTTCGACCTCGCGGTTCTCCGCTTCTTGCGGCGCTTGGCGATCTTCTTCTTCATCGCCTCCAGCTGCTTCTGATCCTTGATAGGACCGGCGCCCTCGATCTCCTTGCGGAGCTCGTCGGCCAGCTCTGGGTCCTCTGACTCCACCTCGGCCAGCAGGTCGTCATATCTGGCCATGTATTCGGCCAGCACGATCTTGTCGCCGCCGCCCTCTGTCAGCGCCAGGTTGCGCTCCGCCTGAGCGTCACTCTCCTTGCTGACTACGATGACCCCGACCGTGATCAGCGCGATCAGGGCGACGCCTGCGAGGGCGACGCCCACGTAGCGCTTCTTGTTCTGCTTGTCGAGGCGGATCAGCAGGCTGAACTCCTGGCGCAGGGAGTCCTTGTCCGGCATCGGCGCCGAGCTGAAGTCGAGCTCGTCGAGGGCCAACGCCGCTTCTTTCATCTGTCGCTTGAAGTCCGCCTTGTCCTGTTTGCTGACCCTCGCGTCGTCGGGCTCGTCCTGGAGTTGGTCGAAGTCGTCGAAGAGGTCGCCGTCTGACGGTGCCTCGAAGAAGTCGTCAAAGTCCGCCTTGTCCAGAGCGGCCGCCGCGTCCGGATCTACGCCCTCGCCAAACACGGCGCTCGGCTCTCTCGGCCCCCCTGGGCTGGGGGCAGCCGAAGAGGCGAGCCCTCGGGAGGGCTCAACGGTGACGCCGGGTACCGCCGGAATCGGTGGTGAGGCCGCCGACCCTGCAGCTGGCGCAGCGGGTGCTGGCACCGGTGGCGCAGCCGTCGCCGGTGCCTGCGGCGCGGCCACGGGACCGGCAGGGATGTCCGGAATCGAAGGTGCCGCGACCACTTGCGGTGCCGCGGAGGCTCGTTTTTCAGCGGGCGGGGCAGGTCCCGCGAGGTCGGCTGACGGCTGCAGCGCTGGCGATGGTTCGGGCCTTCGCGGGCTCTCGGGAGCGACGCTGGGCAGCAGGTCTGCGATCGTCTCGCCGGCCCCGACGTCCGCCAGGTCGGCGAGCAATCCACTGGGGATGGTGCGCTCCATGACGGTCGACGCCCCGACCTCGTCGGTCGGCACCTGCCCATCCGGATCGCGGCCCACGACCGGCGGCTCCGGGGCGATCCCGGCATGCGGAGCGAGCCCGCCCGTGTCGGCCTGCCTCCGGGCCTGCTCTTCGGCCTGCCTCCGGGCCTGCTCTTCGGCCTGCCTCCGGGCCTGCCTCCGGGCCTGCTCTTCGGCCTGGCGCTTCGCCTCGGCCTGCCTTCGGGCCTGCTCTTCGGCCTGGCGCTTCGCCTCGGCCTGCTTCCGGGCCCGCTCTTCGGCCCGGCGCTTCGCGTCGGCCTCCGCGTGCGCGCGCGACCGCGACTGAGCCTCCTCGTTATCGCGCTCCGCCCGAGCCAGGGCGGTGACCAACTCGGGGAGCGTCTCTGCGCGGACCCAGTCGCCCATCCCACCACGCCATACGTAGCTCTTCAGGGTGACCTTCCGGTCGGCCGACAGCTGCGCCAACCGGCTGAGCGTCATAGGGCCTTCTTGCTTGCCCGCGATGCCCACGAACCAGACGGGTTGCTCGGGAGCCGGAGGCTTCGGCGCCGGGACGGGAGGCGGTGGGGGGGCCTGGCGCGTCGCTCGGGGGGGGGCCTTCTGATCGACTCCAGCCTGTCGTCCGCCGCCGCCGCTCGCCGTGAGCTTCGGATCGCGCACCACAATCACCGCGCTGCACTTCTTGCAGCGAATCTTCAGTACCTTCCCGGCGACCTTCTCGTCGGGGAGCCTGTACTTGGTTGAGCAGCTGGAGCAGCTGAAGAGCATCGAGAGAAAGAGGCCTGGCCACGAGATCCTACAGAATCGACATCTGACCATACCACCGCTGCTATGGCCAGCCAACGGGCGGCAGCGTCTTGTCGAGAGACCGGATTTTCGAACCGCCCCTGGCGCCCGCGGCGATTCCGCCGTCAGGTGGTGGGAAACAGGGATGCGGAGAGTTCCCTGGAGTTTGCGGTTGGCGGCGGAGTTCCGCTCGGGCGGTCAGCGAGTGCGGTGGGGCTTGACACGCGTTCCGGCGTGCCATTATAGTTCGCCGCCTCGGACCCGGGGGTGTCTATCCTCGCGAAAACGCTAGGTTTTTTGCCCTGAGGTGGGGCCGGGCGGATTCAGGCCAAAGCAACGTCGAAAACGAACCCGGCCAGGTGCTGCGCGGGGGAGAGAGTTTTAAAGATGCGGAACATTCATTCGAAACTCATGGCAGTCCTGGTAGGCGGGTTGTTCGCCGCTGGGGCTGGTTGTCCTGACGACACGGGCTCTATTGTCCCCACCGTCGATGTTCAGGCTGACTTCAGCGTCAGCGACAGCGGCGGAGATAACGGTCAGACGGATAGCGGGCCAGGCGACACGGTGGTGACGCCGGACAGCACGCCGGACTCCGGCACCCCCGACGACGGCACCCCCGACGCGGGCAATGACTGCGGCAATCGCGAGTGCGGTCTGAGCCCCACCGGTGCCAACTGCGGTTCCTGCTCGGCGGGCGAGCTCTGCAACGCCGCCGGCCAGTGTGTAGCGCCCGCCAACCCGAACGGCACCTACTGCGGCGCAAACGCCGAGTGCCCGTTCATCGTCGACGATCCCGCCAACCCAGGCGAGCAGATGGTCAACCCGAACTGGCCGTCCTGCGCCAACGCCCAATGCCAGAGCAACTTCTGCTTCGACGCCAACGGCATGACTTACTCGGCAGCCCCCGTCTGCTCCAAGCAGTGCACGATCCAGAAGGACGAGATCATCAACGCCACCGGCTCGCCGGGCTCCGACGGTATCGATGACCCCGATGTCCTCAACAGCCAGTGCGCCGACTTCACCGATGGACCGAACGGCACCGAGTTCCGTTGCGTCTCCTACTCCCCCCCCGGGTCCGGGTCCGCCATCGCCTACTGCTCGCCGGGTACCACCTTCGCAGAGTGTGCGAGCGGCCAGGACTGCGCCGCGGGCGAGATGTGCGCCCTCACCAGCATCGCCGGTATCCTCGGCGAGCGCTGCATCACAGCGGTCAAGAGCGGTGATTGGGGTGAGGCTGTCAATGGCGGCGCCGACTGCAACGAGAGCGACCCCTTCGAGGATGGCGGCCTGCGCTTCTGCGCCCAGGGCGGTCTGTGCTTCGGCTTCGGCTGCGCGTCCTACTGCGACCCGGCCACCCACGCTGGCTGCGACACCACCCAGTGGGAGGCCGGGACGGGCTGTGACACCGGCACCGGCACGTGCATGGCGTCGCCCAACCTGAGCTGCACCACGGACACCGACTGCAGCTGGCTGGAGTGCGGGCTCGTTGACCAGACGATCTTCAGCAACTCGCCTTACGCCGGGGACTTCTGCTTCCCGAAGAACTGCGAGACCAACGACGACTGCGCCAACGGCCTGTACTGCCGCTACAGCTGGAACGGGGGCACCGACGCGAGCGGCCTCCCCACCTGGGAGCACATCTGCTTGCCGCAGGTCGACGATGGCGTGGATCTCGGCGCCGAGTGCGACACCGATCCGGATGACAACATCCCCGGCGACACGTGCAAGGACGAGGACATGTGC
>JAAZYN010000313.1 GCA_014239625.1 Myxococcales bacterium
CCATGCCCTTGAAGCTCTCGGAGATGGCGATGATACCGCGCAGATGACGGGTGTCGCGCGGAGCGTCTCGGTTGACCACGATGGACTCCGCCGCCGGGGCGACGTACCCCGCCCAGGGGGGAGGGTCGGCGGTCCCGGGGTCGTCGAAGGTGATGAACCCGAGCGGGAACACCTGGTCCTCGCCGACTCGCAGCAACCCCGCCTGCACCAGGCTACTCAGCCGGGGCTGCGACGGACAGACGAGGGAGCTGCCCCCGTGGGCGTCCGGTCGGTCGTAGATGTAGGTGTAGATCTCGCGCCCTTCGCTCGACATCAGGACGCGCAGGATCTCCACCAGGCCAGGGCGGTGGACCGAGGCGAACATGACCAGCCCCAGCAGCCGCTCGGTTCCGACCAGCGTCGTGTCTCGCCCTCCGGCGACTCGGGCAGCGGGCGCGTTGGCCAGATCGATGATCTCGGCGACGAGCGGGATGCGCGTTGACGCTTCCCGGACGCTCAAGATGACCCCGGCGGTCTCCGCGTCAGGGTTTGGAGCATGCAGGTTGGGCATGACCACGATGCGCCGCGCTTTACCGATGTCGACCCGGGCCAGCGAGCCGGGCTGTCCGATGGGTCCCTCGCGGTAAATGATGTGGGCCATGTTGGCCTCGTCGAGGAAATCGGGCCGGTCCACCGCGTCGCCCAGTAGCGCATAGCGCGGCACCGTAAACGTCTTTTGGTAGTAGCGCAGCAGCTCGCGCAGCAGGCCTTCGGTCGACGGGTTCATGCCCACGATGACCGTGTGATTCTGAAACCCGGGAGGGCGATGGCGGTTGAGGGTGACCAGCTCGCCCACCACGGAGGTGCCGAGTCCGATGAGGAAGCTGATCATGAACAAGCCAAAGATGGTCAGCGTGAGGCTGAGCACCGCCGCGGCGAGATGCAGCGGGGTGGCGATCATGTTGCCGGGGTCTTGAATCTGCCGGAACGCCCACCAGAGGCGAACCAGGAAGCCCTCGTCGCCCCCGCCGGCCTTTCCGTCGTTGTTGAAGTCGACCCCCTCGACCGCCAGCGCGTCGAGGACGACCGCGCCCACGAGGGACACGGTGGCGACGGCGAAACCCATGAGGATGATCTGACGAATCCGGTCTTCCCGTCTCAGGATCGCGGCGATGTCTCGCAGCACCGGCGCCCAATACCCGAGCAGCAGCAGGATACGGAGCAGGCGAAACAGCCGCAGGGTGCGATCGTCGGTCCACGGGACGAAGGTCAACAACGCCACGAAGTCGACGACGAGCAGGGCCCAGGTGCCGAGTTTGCGGCGCCCCGGCGCGTTGGCGTCCTCCGCTGGCGCGTGGAGCGACAGCAGGCGCAACCCGAACTCCAGTGAGAAGATCACCAAAAACAGCCCATCGGTGACCTGCGCCAGGGTCCCGCTGGTGAACGGGATGAGGCTCAGCGTGATGCAGACCGACAGAAACACGCGGGCGGCGAGGCTCTCCAGCAGCTTGGCCGCTCGAGCGCCATACCTGGCGGCTCTGGTGTGGGGCTCCGAGGACGTCTCTGCGGTGCCCACCGTCTAACGGCCGAGGGGCAGCTTCAGGAAGTCGTAGGCCACGTCCGCCTTGTGGCTGAGGCGCCTCACCGTCCCGGAGGCCAGGGTGTGGGGCGGCGCCGCGCGGCCGATGTCGGTGAAGCGGACCTTGGCGTTGCCCCAGGAGACGTAGTCGTGCAGGTGGTTGAGCGCGCCGCGGTGGGTGGGCAGATCCTTGTCCCAGCCGGCCGCGTCGACGACCAGGAGGTCGTTGTCGTGGAGGTAGGGCTGTGAGGCCTCGGGGATGTGTTTTACGTCCGAGACGTAGCAGACCTTCTTTTTTCCATTGTCGAATCGGTAGCCGTAGGTCGTCGGGGCGCCGTCGTCGGGGGTGGTCTCGACCGGGAACGCTACGATCTCCAGGTCGCCGACCTGCGTCGGCGTGTGCGGCGGCGTCTCCAGGTGCGTGAGGCGCTGAAACGGCCCGTAGCGCGAGACCAGCACCTCGTGCAGGTCGGTCGGCACGCACAGCGGCACGGGATGCTCGGTCCAGCGATCCAGATTACCCAACCCGCCGGCCGCGTCACGGCTCGGGTTGGTGATGCAGGTGTGGGTCACCGACAGGGCCATCTCGATCTGCGCATCGAAGTCATGGGTGACGTCGATCAGCAGGTAGGTCGCGATGTGTTGCATGAGGCCAGAGGAGCGCCGACGGAAATTACGCCCGGTGGCGTCCGTGATCGGCGTGGAAGGGCCGGTGCCGAGAAATTGAAAGTAGGCCATAGCGGGTGTGTATCAGGGGGGGCCGGATCTGGCTACGGGCAGCCCGAGGCGTCGTAGGTGCAGACCCCCTCGGGCGAGCAGCTGGCGATCGCGCACGGCCCTTGCGCAGCTTCGGGGCAGTCCGTTGGGGCCGTGCAGCACAGGCTGTCATCATACCCACAGTCGCCATTGGCGAGGCACAGGCCGGTCTCGCAGGGGGTCGCGGGGTTGTCCGGACATGCGCTGGAGTCGGCGCAGCAGGCGCTGTCGTCCAGCGAACAGGGGCCATCCCCGTTGCACACCGGCGCCTCGCAAGGCATCGCGGGGTTGTCGTCGCAGGCCAGCTCGGCGGGCAGCACCATGCAGGTGTACCCCGTCGGATGACAGGTCGCGGCCAGACACCCCGAGCCGGCACCCGGCTCGCAGTCGGCGGGTGTATTGCAGCAGTCGGCCGCCCCGTCGACGACGATCTCGAAGTCGTCGATCCAGATCCCCTTGCCCGTGTTGGCGATGCTGTCGACGGTGTCGAAGCGAAGCTCCACGCTCACGGTCTGTCCCGCGAAGCTCGCCAGGTTGTAGCTCTGCTGGACCCAGAGCAGGGTGTCGGAGCACATCTCCGGGAGCTGCAGGACGCCGTCGATGTAGAGCCCCATCTTGTCGTAGGAGCAGGTGCCGGTCTCGTCGAAGTCGATGAACGTCCAGAAGTTCAGCGCGATGTTGTTGGCCACGGGCAGATCGACGTCGCGCAGCAGGCTGGCGGATGTCATCCCGAAGTCGTAGGTGTAGGCGGGCGTGTTGCCGCAGTAAAGGCTGGAGCTGCCGCCGTTGCTGTCGGTGCTGTCCAGCTGCCAGGTCACCTCTGGGTTGTTGGTCTTGATGATCCAATCGTCGAGCGAGCCGCTCTCGAAGTCATCGGTCACGACCGGGCCCGAGAGCTGCGGTCCGAGGGCCTCGTGCTGGCAGTCACCGCCGACGCAGGTGTCCGCGGTGCAGTCGAAGCCGTCATCGCAGAGCTTCGGCGCGAACAGGCAGTACTCGTTCGTACACGAGTCGTCGGTGCACGGGTCCCCGTCATCGCACTCGGCGTCGTCGGTGCAGCACAGCGGGTCGATCGGCCCTGGGACGCAGCCTCCTGCCGAGCAGGTGTCATTGAGCGTGCAGGAGTCGCCATCGCTGCAGCTCGCGGTGTTGTTCGTGAAGGTGCAGCCGCTGGCCGGTTGGCAGGCGTCGGTGGTGCAGGCGTTGCTGTCGTCGCACACGGTGTTGGTGCCTTTGCAGGCACCTGCGATGCAGTTTGTGTTGGTGGTGCAGGCGTCGCCGTCGTCGCACACGCCATCCAGGATCGTGACCACGCACCCCTCGTCGGTGTCGCAATACTCTGTCGTGCAGACCTCCCCGTCGTCGCAGTCCAGCGGCGCGCCGGGCACGCAGCTGCCGGAGACACAGAGGTCACCGCTGGTACACGCGTCGCCGTCGGAGCAGGCGATGTCGACGTTGGTGTTGCGGCAGCCGGCGATGGGGTCGCAGACGTCCTCGGTGCAGGCGTTGTTGTCATCGCAGCTCAACAGGTCGCCCGTGCACTCGCCCATGAAGCACCGGTCACCGGTGGTGCAGCTCGTGGCGTCATCGCAGGGCTTCTGATTGAACGTGTGGACGCACCCGGCGCTAGGGTCGCAGGCGTCCGTCGTGCACGCGTTGTCATCGTCGCAGGCGACGCCCGTCGCCACGACGCACTCACCAGCCTGACACGCGGCGGATTCGACGCATGGATCGCTCAGCTCGCACAGGCCACCATCGAATCCATCCACCAGGACGCAGCTCCCCGCGTCGCAGAACGCGGCCCGGCACTGGGGGATGACTCCAGCCCACTTGGCGTCGCAGTCGGCGGTCGAGGAGCATTCGGTGGGAGGCAGCTCCACCGGCGCGTCCGCGGCGACATCGCCGGGGGAGACATCGGCGAGGGTGTCCCCTCCGGCGTCTTGTTGGGGTTGGGGGTTCGGGCAGGCGGCCAGGCGCAGTCCGAAGAGGACCAGTCCGGCAAAGCGGCTAGCGAGCGGCGACGAGAGCATTGCGGGACATTAGGCCAGCCGACTCTTCCAACGCAACATCACGATGTCCCTCACCGTAAGAAGCCGACGACGGTCAGCGCTGCGCCACCCACCGCCATGGCGACTCCGGCCCACTTTCTAAAGGCGGCTGAGTCCTGCGCAGCTTTCACCAACGCCTCCTCGCCGCGGGTCGAGAGCACGTACGGGCGCCCGCTGCTGTCGGACGGTTTGCGCACCACCAGCCCGTCGTCGTCGGTGTCGGCGATCTCTCCGTACACATAGAGGCTCTGGCCTATCGGCAGCGCCTCTTCGATGAACCGGTAGCCGAGGGTGCGCCTGTCGTGGGCGTCCGCCTGGGCCGGCACCGACAGCGAAAAGCCGGAGATCGAGATGGTGGCCTGGCCAGAGCCGGCTGCGTGCTCCACCGCCTGGGGTTGTTCGAACCGATTCACCACCGCGATGAGGTCCAGGTGGCTGCTGGTGGGATCGACCCGCATACGGCCGGTCCCATCATCGATAAAGAAGACCGTCTCTTGGCGGTTGGAGCTCATCGTGTGGCTGGAACGCACCCAGCGCGTCAGCAGGTTGCCCTCTGAATCTTCGTACTCCTCGAGGGTCTCGATCTCGCGCTCGACGCGCGTGTTGACGATGGCGCCCGGGGTGCCAGAGAACTCGCCTATCAGAGGTTTGTCGCAGGCGACATGGCCTTTGAGCTCGTGAGCGTCGGCGTAACCCGACGATCCGATGCCGCCCATGTCGGCACGCACCTCCTCGATAAGGCTGATCACGTCGCCGACGTTGGAGGTCTCGGTCGCCTGCATATAGTTGGCTTTATCGTTGGCTGCGGTGGCGGTCCAATACAGCGCAACGCCGACGACGACCAGGATGAGTCCTGCGATCCACATGGCGGTTCCTTTACCGAGCCGATGAAGCGTCCTTCAGGGAGTGCAAGCTGTTCCCCGAGACCATGACACAGATGTCATAGGTGGTGGGGAATACCATCGCATTTTGGCGCTTTTCCGGGCGCCACTCCGTCGGGCGGGGGGCGCGCCAGGGTGCTCCCAGCCT
>JAAZYN010000314.1 GCA_014239625.1 Myxococcales bacterium
CCGTGCACGGCAGGTTCAAACGGGCGCAAGCAGCTGCCGAGGCGACGCCATGCTGTCCCGCGCCGGTCTCGGCCACGATCCGTTTGGCGCCCATCTGCTTGGCCAGCAGTGCCTGGCCGAGCGCGTTGTTGATCTTGTGCGCGCCGGTGTGGTTCAAGTCCTCGCGCTTGAGCCAGATCTGCGCACCACCAGCATGTTCGGTGAGCCGCGCTGCGAAGTACAGCGGCGAGGGCCGCCCCACGTAGTGGGCGAGCAGGTCGGCGAACTCCTGCTGAAAGGAGTCGCTGCCGACGATCCGGCGCCACGCGTCCTCGAGCTCATGAAGATTGGGCATAAGGACTTCGGAGACGTAGCGTCCGCCGAAGACACCGAAATGACCGCGCGCGTCGGGTGTTGCGCTCATAGAACCCATCTCCAAGTCGAAACGGCCGCCAGTGTAGGTCGGGGCGGCACCGAGGTCACCCATTGGTCTCGATTTTATGGTTCCTGCTCATCGCGCTGACGCCGCGCGTTGCGGCGACCGCGGGTTCGGTGGCCTCCGAGCACGCCCTCAGCCTTCGTCTGCAGTGGTCCGCCCTCGCGGAGCTCCGGGCCCTGGCCGAAGCGTCGCGGGAGCTGAGCCGGCAGTCCCCTCATCGCGTGGGGTCGCCTCGAGGTCAAGTCCGGCGACACCCGGCTGGCAGCTGGCCCGCGGAGCATCGCCTGGTATGGTGAGGCGATGACCGAGTCGCAGATCATCATGGCCGTCGTCGCATTCTTCACCGTGGTGATCGTCGGCGGGGTGGGCCGGCTGGTGTTCAACCGGAGGGTCTGGAGCGCGGTCGCGCAACATCTCGGCGCGACGGTGGCCGACCAGGAGCGGATGAACGCGGAGTATCCCGACGGTCGCCTGCTCGAGATTCGGCGCGAGTGGCGCGGGACAGGGAAGACGGATCAGTACGGTGGCGAGATCAGGGATCTATGGACGGTGTGGACCGTCAGCGCCCCCAGCTTGCCGCCGGGGGTCGCAGCGCTGGAGGGCGGTGGCGTCGCGGTCACCGGCGACTCGCGGCTGGACAGTGTGGTTGACGTGGTGGGCGAGCCCGACGCCATCTTCAGTCGGCTCACCCCCGCGAATCGCGAGGCGCTCGCCAAATTCATTACGAGCGGCGTCGGCATCCTGCACTTCGGGCAGCTCGTGGCCGACAACAAGGGCTTCACACACAACACCAAGCGGCTGATCATGAAGGCCGAGCTGCTGCTTCAGGCAGCGTTGACGTTCGAGGCCGTCGAGGGCGACACGGTCGAGCTCATCACCGACCGGGCCAGGACCGACCCTGTCGCCCAGGTGCGCTACCTGGCGACGTACCATCTGCTGCTCCAGCATGGAGAGTCCGACGCCGCGCGCGAGCTGGCGCGTGAGGTGGTCGGGGGGGAGGACGCGCCGCTGGCCTTGCGCGCCGCGTTCGTGCTGGACGACAGGGAGCGCTTGTGGGAGCTGCTGAGAAGCGGTCGCTTCGCAGGGACCGCGTCGGCGCGAGAGGTGATCGAGCACCTCGCCGAGGTGGACCGGGCGAGCGCCGAGTCGGTCTTTCCGCAGCTGCTCACCGAGGGGGGGCCTGCAAGGCTGTTCACGCTGAAGAAGATCCTCGCCTGGAAGCTGGAAGCCCTGGTGGAGGCGACGGCGGCTCTGGGACTCGGCGACTCGGTCGAAGAGGTCCAGCTGATCGCCAAGATCCTGGTCTCCTTGGGCGGGTCCGAGGCGGCGTTGGTCAAGCTGCTCGACGCTGGCGACGACGTGGCGGTCATCGAAGCGGTGCGGACCCTGGAACGGGTCGGTTCGCCGCGGTGCATCGGGCCGCTGGAGGCGCTGGCCAAGAAGTCGCGGGACGACACCGTTCGGATGGTCGCCACGGACGCCGCCAAGGTGGTGCGTGCGCGCGGCGTGCCCGACCGCGCGGGCGGGTTGATGATCGCCGACGGTGGCGGTGCGGCCGGGGGGCTGAGTGAGGCGGTCGACGGCGGCGGCGGGTTGGGACTGGCCGACGAATGACGGGGCCGGATTGCGTCGGCCTGGACGGAGGGATAATCCCGGCATGGGGGGCCGTGCGCGTCGAGCCTGGCGACCAGGGGACGACACGATGAGCGCGAGTACAGCAAACACGTAGAGCGACTCGCCGGGCGGCTTCGTCCTCAAAGTCGTCGGGATCTGCACCTTCAACGATGGGTCGAGACTCGTCCAGCCAGGCCAATGCCCCCGAGGGCACGACGCTTGGGGCGCGGGTTCGGCGCCTGTTGTCGTGTGTAACCTGTGGTTGATGGCATCGTCCGCCCATCTCGGCCGCGGTGAGGCGTTTCTGTGACCGGCGCAACGTCTTCGTCGGGCTGACGACCGTGCTCAGGCTCCTACGGTGATGGACGCGAAGCCCCTGAACCGCGTGATGGCGCTCCGCTCCGCTGAGTGTTGGCGAAGGACCCGGGCGAGTCCCCGCTCGTGTGCTCGTCGTCGGCTTCGATCACACGCCGGGTTCGGTGTGGCCACTGGACCCTCCAGACGGTGTGTCTGAGGGTGGGCGCGACGTCACGAGAAGGTCGACTGATACCATCGCTGCTCCCAGGCGTCGCGGGCCTCCGGGTCTACGACGTGCTGGGGGTCGATCTTCGCGTAGAGCCGGTGCAACGTCCGCATGTCGCGCTGGGCGAGACATGGCAGGCCCGCGCTCATGAGTACCGCGGCGGCGACGCCCGGGCCGCGTTGATAGCGCTTGTTGACGCGCGGCCCGTCGTAGATGCTGTCGGTGCCGCAGGCGCCCGAGATCGACATCAGGACGGCGAGCTGACAGTCGTTGGCGCGGGCCACCTCGAGCATCTGCTCGCTGGCCGCGATCAGCGCTGCGCTGAAGTCTCTGCGGCTGTCCTCGGTGATGAATCGGGCGCGACCGCGCAACACGTCGAAGCCATTGCCCCCCTCGCAGTTGGGCATCTCTCGCGGTGTCCCCATGGCGACCTGCTCGGGGCAAAAAGGCGTCACCCGCACCTTCGGCGAGTCCAGAAAGGCCCGGACCGTCGGCCAGTGGCCGCCGTAGTTGTCCCCGTTGACGCCGCACTGCCAGCCATAGAGGCAGCCCGACATGAGCACCCGCAGCGGATGGTCCTCGTCCGGGTCGGGCAGCGCCCTGATCCACTCCGCGCTGGGCAAGTAGTCGCTGGGGCGAGCGAACCGTTGGTCAGTCGGCATAGCGTCGTCGCTTGAAGCGGAGCCCGAAGATTCGGGCGATGGGTTTGAAGACGGTCAACACCGGCTCGCCATCGATGGTCTCCCTCTTGGTCAGCGGCTGCGCCCGGGCCACCATATCGTTCCACTGTTTGGTGTCGTAACGGAACACGCTACCGGGCAGCTTGGCGTTGGCGTCGATGTTTGGCAGCGCCTTGGTCTTGGCGTCCTCCAGCTTTGACGCGAAGCCCGGCAGCTTCTTCAGGATCGCGCTGACGTAGCCGGGCCGCTCGAGCCTGCGCTCGACGTCCTTGCGTGTGGACAGGTCGGTGTACGCGTAGCTTCGGTCGACTCGTACCACGTCGATGCTCTTGGCTCTCGGATCGTCGCGCAGCGTCCCGACCAGCTCGCGCACCACGTCCGCGCGCCCCTGCAACATGTTCACTCGGATGGCGCGCTCCAGGGTCGCCGCCTGCTCCAAGCCAGCCTGCTCATCCTGTTGGCGGATGGTCTCGCTGGTGCGCTCTATGTTGAACAGCGTCACCGCGCCGAACGCTGCGCCCACCACCAACAGCGTCGTGAAGACCACCGCGCCGACGACGAAGGCGGCCCGGTTGCGGCGGACCAGCTTGCGCAGCTTCTCGGCGCCCGAGACCGGGCGCGCCGTGATGGGCCGATCCTCGAGATAGGCCTCCAGGTCATCGGCCATGGCGGCCAACGACTCGTAGCGATCGCCGGTCTTCTTCTCGAGGGTCTTGGCGATGATCGTGTCGAGGTCCAGCTCCACCTCGCGCCGACTCTGTTGCTTGGCGACGCTGCTGGCCATCGGGGCGTCCTCGCCCATCGCTCGGACGAGCAGGTCGATGGTGGTCGGGGCGGTGAAGGGCTCTCGACCGGCCACCATGTGAAACAGCGACGCGCCCAGCGAATACTGGTCGGAGGCGGGTCCGATGCGGGCGATCTCGCCGTTGATCTGCTCCGGCGACATGTACGCCGGGGTTCCCATCAGGACGCCCTCATTGGTGATCCGCTTTTCGGTCTGGACGTTGGCGGCGATGCCGAAGTCGGTGATCTTGATGTCGCCGACCTCGTTCAGCAGCAAGTTCTCGGGCTTGAGGTCTCGGTGAACGACCTCGGCGGTGTGCGCTTCGGTGAGCGCGCCGCACACCTGGGTGGCGATGTGGATCACGCGGGGTAGCGGCAGCGGGCCCTCTTCGATGACGTCGGCGAGGGTCTTTCCCCTGAGGTACTCCATGACCAGGTAGTAGCCGGGGCGTCCGTCCAGCTCTCCGTAGTCGTGGATGACGACCGTGTTGGGGTGGGTCAGGCGGCTGGCGACGCTGGCCTCCCTGAAGAAGCGCTCCCGGTCGATTCCGCGGACATCGACGCCGGCGTGGCCAGGCACCAGCACCTTGACCGCGACCTCGCGGCCCAGGGGCTCTTGGGTGGCACGATAGATGGCGCCCATGCCGCCCCTGGCGACGAGCTCTTCGAGGCGATATCTCCCGGCGACGAGGGTGCCGAGCAGATCCGATGGCGCTGGCGCAGACACTTCCACCCGAGTCTACCGTACCGATTGGGAGCGCCCAACCCGTGCACGGAAGTAGGGACAAGAGTCGCCACCCAGAAGCGTCACGCGCCACCTGGGGAGGTGTTAACACACTGCTTTTATGCGGAAATATCCAGGTGGAGAGGAAGGTCCCCGCCTCGCGACTCCAGTCCCCACCGCGGGTGGGATCTGGACCTCGTATGACGCGCGGGGGGGCGCGGCCGGGCCGACGCTGGCGACGGCGGGGTCCTTGGAGTGGCGTGATATTATAGATCTTCATCGTTGCCTCCGCGAATCTGCAGGGAGGCGCCGGGCCGCTGGCACACGGCTTGCTTAGGTCATGGGAGTCCGCCATTATCCGGGCAGGAGGCACCGATGGGTTCGTGGAGAGATTCGAGTTCGCGCTTAGGTTGCGTGGTGTGCGTCATCGGCGGGTTCATCTCCGCTCAGGCGTGCGTGGAGCTGCCGTTGTTTTCGACGATCACGACGTCGTACTCCGACGACTGTCGGCGACTGGTGGTGGTGTGGACGGAGCAGTCGGTGGGTGGGTCCCTGGTCCCCATCGAGATGGAGTGCGATCAGGTGAGGGCCCAGGCTTCGCCCGATCCAGAGATGCTCAAGGCCTGCGACCATCCGCTGGCCGCGCC
>JAAZYN010000315.1 GCA_014239625.1 Myxococcales bacterium
GTCGCACGATACACGGCTGCGTGGCGCCGGTCTCTGTCGGGTTGTCCCTGGTTGCCGGCCCGTTTCCGCAGGGTCTTCGCGGCGCCTCTTGGGTGGCGACGGACACCGCGGGGCGCTGCCGACGGCCATCAGGAGCAACGAGAGGGTGACGAGGCGTCGAACATCGTCGTCCCGTGCCGCCCCTCGGCGCCGTGGTGAACCCCGAAATCGCCAGGGCGCCGAGGCGGTGCATCTCGGTGAAGAACCAGACGTCGGAACCGATGGATGGACGCGCGATGACGAAAGCGCCCTCGAGCGGACTCGAGGGAGCTTTGCGCCAACAATCGTGGCCAAGCGCGCCGGTTCAGCGCGCCAGCTGGTCAGCGCGCCAGCTGGAGCCGGTACGTCAGCTTGGCGCCGCGACCATCCGCAGACGTCGGGAACGTCGTCCAGCTCTTGGCCTGGCGCTCCAGGCACGTGAGCAGGTTCGTGTCCTTGACGCGCACCGAGCGCGCGCGGGTCCGCCGGACCGTCCCATCGCGACGCACGTTCACGATGAGTCGGATCGTGGCCGACGGCGTCGCATAGAACGTCTTCGCGGCGGCGTAGCACCGCCGTACGCTATCGATGTGGCGGCCCAGCACCTGACGGGCGCCGTCCTGGGTGTATCCGCCGACGATGGACACCCGACCGGCGACCCGGACGTCCAACCCGTCGGGGAGGTCGGCGAGCTCCGGGAGCTCGATCTCCTCGAAGTCGCCGTCGCTGTCGAGAGCCATGTCGATGCCGACCTCGACACCTTGCGTCGCGGCCTCCTCGGCGACCTTGATGCCGATGCCATCGTCCAGCGATTTCGAGGTGTTGAGCGCCAGCGAATCGTCGGAGGCGCGCAGCAGGTCGTCGCCCAGGTGGGCTCCGCCGCCGACGCCACTGTTGGTGCGGTAGGCGCCGTAGCTCGCCGGCAGCTTGATGGTCTTGTAGGACGAGCCTCCGGTCGAAGCCGCCTTACCGCAGCCCTTGAACAGGGCCGCGCAGTTCGGGGCCATCATGAAACCTGCAGCGATGATCAACACGCCGCTGCGGCTGGCTGTGGTGAGGACTCGGTGAGTCATCCTGCTTCTCCCACGTGCGTGACGGTTGAGACAACGGGTGAGGACCCGAAAGGATCTTCACCCCTGCTGGTGAGGAATCGGCTTCGCCGAGCTGGTGAGACATTGTTGCGCGATGTTTCTTCACTGTCTGGGTCCGAATTGCCACGACGTCCACGGCATCGGACATCAGGAGCTCGAGGGACAAAAACGGAGCTTCGTTGCTCACAGCCACAGGCCTATCTTAAGATAGCCGAGCGCCCCACCGCCGCATCAGCGGCTCTGGCTAAAGCCTCTCGTCGGGCCCCTGAACACCGAGCCGAGAACACCGATGGGGAAGAGAAACAAAGGAAAAAAGAGGACGGCCGAGCAATCCAAGGGCGGGTCCATGATGGGCTTGCGAAGCGGGTTCCAGAGCGCGGTCGGTCAAAAGAAGAAGAAGAAGAAGCGGGCGAAGAGCTCGCCTGGTTTTGTTTCTGCGCTTCTACGTCGTTTTTTCGGGTGACGGGTCGCCCGGCTGCTCCCGAATTCCTCGTCTGCTCGGCTTCCACGGCGGCGGATCGCGCTCCGCCAGCTTGAGGATCCAGCTGCGATAGCCTACGTAGCGAGCGGCCCTCTGGCCTCAATGGTTCGCACCGGCCGGTCCCTCCGAGCTGAGTCCCAGCGTCTTTCGACCAAAACTTGCGCCAAACACTGAACACCCATACAGTGAACTAACGTATGGGTCACCGCTCTGGAACAGCCGACCTGCCTCTCCACGGAGGCCGGGTGCCCCCCTGGCTTGCCACTCGCATGGCACAGCTGGGGCGGCTCATCGTGGAAGCGCTCGTGCTCGAGTTCGGGCGCGACGAGGTCTTGCGGCGGCTGGCGCATCCGTTCTGGTTCCAGTCCTTCGGTGCCGTAATGGGGATGGACTGGCACTCTTCGGGGATCACAACCAGCGTCATCAGCGCTCTGAAGCGGGGTCTGGCTCCGGTCTCCAAGGAGGTGGGTGTTCACGTGTGTGGCGGTCGTGGTCGGCACTCACGCAAGACCCCTGAAGAGCTGCTTGCGCTGAGCCACAGTCGAGGGTTGGACGGCGACGGGTTGGTGCGGACGAGCAAGCTGGTGGCCAAGGTCGACAGCGCCGCGGTACAAGATGGATTTCAACTCTACCTTCACGCCTTTATCGTCGACGACGATGGTAACTGGGTGGTGGTGCAGCAGGGCATGAACGACCGAACCGGCACTGCGCGCCGCTATCATTGGCTCAGCGAGGGAGTGCGCTGCTTCGTCGAGGAGCCCCATAGCGCCATCGAGTGTCAGGACGCTGGTCAGGGCGCGCCCATCGTGAACCTCACCGACCGCTCCGCGCGGGCGTCGCGTGCTGCGCAGGTCGAGCTCATCCGCGGGGGCCCGCAGGCCGTGGTGGACACACTCCGACGTCTTCGGGACGAGGTCCGGCGACCGCAGCCGCGCGCCCAACTGCCAGCGCACCACGAGGTGCGAGCCAGCGACGTATTCATTCGGCGCTTGTGGGGCACGCTCGCCGCCGCGGCCGACCGCGGGCCCAGAGACTTCGCAGAGCTATTGTTGACGCCGGGAGTCGGTGCCCGGACGGTGGAGTCCCTGGCGCTCGTCAGCGAGGTCATCTATGGCGCGCCCTGCCGGTTCAGCGACCCCGGCAGGTTCTCGTACGCGCATGGCGGCAAGGACGGGCAGCCGTTCCCGGTGCCGCTGGCGGTGTTCGACGCCACCATCGACACCCTCAAGCGCGCCATTGGTGCTGCGCGGCTGGGTCGCGACGACAAGCTGCAAGCCATCCGTGCCCTGGACACCCAGTCGCGCATCTTGGAGAGGGCGGCCCGCGGCGACGACTGGACAACTGTGGTCCAGCGAGAGCGACGGCGCTCCCACTCTTATCGAGGTATGACCGTCTTCGGCCCGGCCCAGGCTCCACCTCCCCGTGAGCAGGCGCCGGGCCGAAGCATTTCTACCTCTCCGACAGATCAACTCTCGCTCGCCCTTACGTAGCTCCTACGTGCGCCGTCCCGACACCCGCCGAGACACCGCGGCGGCGGTGCCCAGGCCGTCGGGTCAGCGGTCAGCCTCCGCGGCCCACGCCGGATCGCGCGCTGTAATGTCGGCCAGCACATCCGCGATGGACGCCTCGGCGAGCTCTCCACGGAGCGCCTCTTGAGCCGGCGCGGTAGCCGCGTCCAGGGCGGGCAGGATGTGACGCCCGACCACGCACTGAGCGCTTGGGGTGCTCTTGTGCCGCGCGAACAGTCGGGCCGAGCCCCGCACCGCGTCGTACACGTCCAGCAGCGAAATCCTGTCCGCCGCGCGGCCCAGGAATGAGCCACCGGCCTTCCCCCGGCGAGCCTTTACCAGGCCACCAGCTTTGAGCTGCATCAAAATGTGTCGCACAAACGCCGGATTCGTCCCGATGCTGTCAGCGAGGTCCGTCGAAGTTACGGGCTCCTGCTTGAGCGCCAGGACCGACAGGGCATGGACGGCCACCGCGAAACGACTGCTGTTGGACATGTCTCGTAGTGTTAGTGGATCGATTACTTTTGGCAACGGTGGGCGCCGGTCGAGCGGTCTGCGCGCCGGCTGGCCCTCTGCACCCAGCGGGTTCAGCAGCTTCGCCTGGCCGCCCGAACCCCGCCGATCCGGCGACCGGCACGTGTCTACGAGCAGCATGTCTGGGCTCGGGACGACGCGAGCCGCGCCCGTCGGATGAGGGCAGCGGCTCCCAGCGTCGGAGCGCCGAGTGGCGGGTGCGCCGGTCGCAGTCGAAATGCAACGAATCATCCGGGTCAAGCGCCGCCTGCGAGAGGACAGCAACCCCGTGGGAGGCTCTCCCGGCAGCGCATCCTCACCGACGACTCACCGGGCCTCTCTTCAGGCGGGGTCCTCAGCCCTTCATTGACCGGCAGCCGCGATGGCGTCCAAGAGGTTCTGATAGCCCTCGGGCGTCGCGAGCGAGGTGCTCAGAGGCCCTGAAAACGGCAGGTAGGCCGACAGCGTCCCGTCCGCCCGATACACGTAGATGTCGTCTTTTCCACCGCCATGGAGCTGCCAGGCGCCCACCTCGGCGACGTCCTGGAAGAGCGGAAAGCTACACTGCGCGACGAGCTTGCTCTGGTGGATTTCGTCTCCAGTGCTGTTTATCGCCACGAAGGCGACGTCTTGGCCGGCGGCGCTCAGCTCGTCCTGCATCTGCTGCATCATCCCAGCCTGGGATTGGCAGAACGTTCACCAGCCTGAAAGCAGCGCCAACACCACCACGTGACCGGTGAAGGCTTCGAGGCCGTAGGTCGTCTCGAAACCGCTGCTGGCGGGTTGGAAGTCGGCCAGCTGCCAGCCGGGGGTCGCCGCCCCGGGGCAGGTCGGCTCTGCCAATGGATCGCACGCGGCGATGGCGTCCGACCCGGCGTCGCCGGGGGGCGTATCGGCGGGAGGAGTGTCGCTGCCGCCGCTGTCAGGGCCCACTGCGCCATCGGAGTCGGCGGCGTCTTCGACCGCGTCGTCTGGGGCGGCGACGTCTGCGGGCAGGTCTGGCTCGGTGGCCGCGCCGTCGCCGGTATCGCCAGCGACGGTGCCGGTGTCGACCGTGTCGGCGTCGGCCTTTTCGGCGTCCGCAGGGGGGGCGACGTCGTCATCAGCGCCTGCGTCCATCTGGTCACCGTCGGGCAGCGTCACCGCGGTGTCGCCCTCCACGTCGGTCACAGCGGGTGACGACGTAGAGTCGACAAGGCTCGCGTCGTTGGTGACCTCTCCGGGCTCGGTCTCCTCGCCGACGTCCGACTGCCCGAGGGCTGCGTCGACCAGGGTGTCCGGATCGGACGCTCCGCTGTCAGGAGCGACCTTGGCCACCTCGCACGCGCCGAGGCTCCCAGCCCCGATGACGAGTGAAATCAGGATGCGTGTCATCATGGGCACAGGCTACCCGATGTCGCGCTGGGCGCAACGACGACTTTTTGGTCGCGGCGTGTCACCCCGTCTCGCGCTGGGCGCCCGCTGACGCCTGGCGTGGCGTCGACTGGTGGCTCGGTGTCGCGATCCAAGCTCCAGCCCATGTGCTCAGCCCTCGCAGACCGGAGGCCTTGGTTTGGCCTGGATATGGGACACTGCACGGCAGCCACCTCCGCGACGCGCGGGGTCGGCGCCGGCCTCACGTCGGTCGTCTCAACAGCGTCCGATGCCGCCTTCAAAGGTGGACGCTCGAGCCTCGGGCGCCGGATCGCAACGCTGCATGCCTGCCGTTGCGTCTGGTCCAACGAGCTGTGCTGAGCTCCACCGCCGCGTCACCGACAAGACAGAACACAACACC
>JAAZYN010000316.1 GCA_014239625.1 Myxococcales bacterium
GAGTCCCCCAAGAGCAGGGCGTAGGGGCGGACGTCGGCAGCGCTGGCCCGACTCGCGGCGGCGGTCGAAGCGCCCAACCCGAGGGTGAGCGCCGCCGCGCTGACCACCAGGGCAAGTCGTGCCACACGCCCGCCACCGCGGTGGAGGTGGCGCACCGATGGACCTCCGATGGGGAGCGACAGCGAGCTCGTCCGCCGGGCCATCAGGCGCGCCTCAACGGCATGCGCCTCTGGTCTGGGAGGCTCGGCGATGTGACGGCGTGCTCCCTGCTGCCGAGGTGCGACACGTCGAGCACAGCGAGCTCGGCACGCCGTTCGCGCCAGAGCGACATCCATCGACCCTCCCGGGGCGTCGCGCATGGCCTTATGAGACCTGCGGGCTGGCGCCTCCCTTCGCCCTTCCTCGCTCATCGCGTTGTCGTTCTCCTCTTGGTCGTCCATGTGGGTGCGGGTCATCGCGGCAGCGCTCGGCCCGGCTCCGTGGCGCCTCGCGCCGATGCCGGCGACGCGTTCGCGGTCGCCCTTGTCTCCCATATACTGCGCGGTCGTCGGCTCAATCGCGGGTTGTTGTGCAGCGTAGGCCATCATAGAGCGCAGCGAAAGCCCACGCCGTCGAGCCGGAAGTGTCGCGGAAATCCGCTACGCGCATAGGTTCGGAGGCTGTTGGCGTCATACATCCAGCTGCCGCCCCGGACGACGTGTTGCCCACCATCGAGCCGCGCGGTGTTGCGCGGGTTGCGCTCGGGGCCCCGCAGATAGAAGCGTGGGTCGTCGACGTCGTCGCACCACTCCCACACGTTGCCGGCCATGTCGGAGCAGCCTGCTGGCGAGTCCCCCTCGGGGAAGCTACCGACGGAGCTGGTACCGTTGAGGCGCCGGCCGAAATTAGCGCGCCTGTGGGTGGGCTTCGTCTTGCCCCATGGGTATTTTCTGCCGTCGGTGCCGCGCGCCGCTTTCTCCCACTCGGCCTCTGTCGGCAGCCGCCGGCCCGCCCACGAGCAATAGGCTCGCGCGTCGTTCCAGCTCACGTAGACGACGGGATGGTCGAGCAGCGCCTCCGGGCACCGGCCGCCCCGCCAGTGGCCCAGGAACCGATGGGCTTCAGCGTCGCCCGGCCGATAGTTGGTCGTATCCACGAAGCGAGCGAACTCCCGGTTGGTCACCGGGGTCTGAGCCATGTAGTAGTCGTCCAGGTGCACCGGGCGTCGGCTGGGGCCCATTGCGAAGACGCCTGCGACTACCAGGAACAGCTTGCCGCCGTCGGCGTCTTCGATGATGGGATCGGGAGTTCGGCGAGGGTCAGTGACTCGAAAGCCCGATCCGTCGCCGTCGCTGATGGCGTCCCAAAGGCGCGTCTTGAACTCCGCGCAGCTGCCCGGTCGCTCGGTGGGACCCTTGGCCAGCGCGTCCACCAGAAGCGCCGCGAGCGCCGCGGGGACGTCGGGTCTAAAGCTCTCGGCGGCAGGCGGCTGCTGGTTGACGTGCGCCATCATCACCGAGAAGTGGTTGTCGCTCTCAAAGGGGCAACGCCCTGTGATCGCCTGGAACAGGCTCACCCCGATGGAGTAGATGTCGGAGCGGTGGTCCAGGGTGTGCGGTCTCTGGACCTGCTCCGGCGACATATAGCGACAGGTCCCGAGGAGCGCTCCCGTCATGGTGTAGCTCGTCCCCTCGAGGACCTTCGCGATGCCGAAGTCGGTCACCTTCGCGGTGCGTCGCCCCAAGGGATCGGCGAGCAGGATGTTGTCGGGTTTGAGGTCGCGGTGCACCACGCCGATTCGGTGGGCTTCATCCATGGCATCCAGGACGTCGCCGAAGATCGTGCGGACCTCATCGAGCGGTGGCCTGCCTGCCCATCGATGCAGATAGACGTCCAACGTCGGCCCATCCACGAGCTCCATGACCAGCGCCAGCAACCCTCGGTCGGGGCCGCGGTCGGCCGCCGTAGGTACCTCCAGAAAGTCGTGTACCTGTACCACGTTGGGGTGGTGCCAGCTGGTCATCACGCGAGCCTCCCGCACGAACCGTCTGCGGACCTCCGGGTCACCGAGCAGGTTCGGGTGGAGCACTTTGAGGGCGACGACGCGGTCGCGGGACCTGTCGTGCGCCCGATAGACTACACCCATGCCCCCCTCACCGACCACCGCCTGGACGGTGTAGTTGTCGCCGAGCACCGTGTCCTTTGGGATGTACCTCGGGGGCAGGAGGCTGGCGTTGGCTGCCGCGGCGACCCCGAGCGTCGGCGCGACCGCGGCGTTCGTGGTGGCACGAGGGGGGCGGACGGTCTGGCTGCCCGCGGTGAGTGGCTGTGGCGCTCCGCAGCATAAGCAGAAGCGCGCCTCCGCGGGGAGCGTCTCAGAGCACTGGACGCAGCTCTTGTGGGGCTCGGTCACCCCGCCAGTGTGCCACAGGGCCGGGTTTAACGCCGTACCTTGGTGGGGCTATGGTGCATCGAGTGGGTATGTTCTACAGACGCCTGCGCTCGGTCTTTGCCTTCGTGCTCTCGTACAGCGTGCTCCTCATCGTCTGGCCGCTGATGCTGGCGGTCGCGCTCGTCCGCGACATCTTGCACAAGACGCGGTGGGGGCCGACCCGCGTCGTGGGGGGTGCTCCTCTTCTATGGGCTGATGGAGTTGATCGCGCTCTTGCTGGCGCTGGTGCTTTGGTTGGGTCGGCCATGCGTGTCCACCACGCGCTACATGGGCTGGCATCACCGCCTCCAGACGTGGTGGGCGGCGTCGCTGCTGAGGTCTTTGCTCTGGAGCTACGCTGTGCAGGTGCGCGTAGAGGGGGCCGAGAGCGGCGCTGAGGGGCTCTACCTCATGCTCCCTCGCCACACCAGCATGGGCGACACCCTCCTTGCCATGCGCTTCATCCCCCAGCCCTACGACATCCGCCTTCGCTATGTGCTCAAAGCCGCCCTGCGTTGGGAGCCGGTCATCGACATCTTCGGTCACCGCATCCCAAACGTATTCGTGGAGCGTGGCAGCGACCATTCGGCGGAACAGCGTCGCCGAGTAACGACCCTCGCTCAGGATCTGGGGCGGCGCGATGGGGTGGTCATGTTCCCTGAAGGGACGCGGTATTCGGCGCGGGGCCGCGACCAGCTCATCGCCCGTCTCGAGGCCAGCGGAGACTCGGCACGAGCCGGGTTCGGGCGGTCACTGGTTCATGTGTTGCCGCCAAGGTATGGCGGTGTCACCGCGTTGCTCCAAGCCCACCCGGGTCTGGATGTAGTGTTCTGCGCCCATCGGGGATTCGAGGAGGTTACGCGACTGCCGGATCTCATGTCGGGAGCCCTGGTAGGGCGCACCATCGACGTCGCGTTCTGGCGCGTCCGTACATCCGGCCTCGACACGACGCCCGCGGCCATCGCGGAGTGGCTCGACCAGCAGTGGCGAGACATCGACCGGTGGGTCGCGGGGCACGTGAGCTGACGGGCAGGCTCTGCGATGGTGACGCCGGGCCCAGGTTCTACACTGAGAAACCTGTCGGCTTGATCTGATCCGCGGGTTGCCCGATCATGACACGATGGACGCTCCGGCACAGCCTCTGCTACTTCGCCTGGAGGGTCGCGGTTGGCGTATGACGGTCCAGCGCCGGGCCATCGCGACGGCGCTGACTGGCGCCGACCTCCACTTGACGGCGGAGGGCGTCCATATCCGCGCCCGGCGAGCCGTGCCTGGCCTCAGCCTGGCGACGGTATACAACTGCCTGGCCGAGCTGGTCGCCCTCGGCGAGGTCGGTCAGCTGGTCACCGGTCGAGGGCCGGCGCGGTACGACCCCAACGTAGGGGCGCCGCATCATCACGCCGTGTGCGATGGCTGCGGCGACATTCGCGATGTGCCGACCCGCGGCTCCGTGGACAGGCACGTGACAGAGCGTTGGGACTCATGGGTGGACGGAGACTTCAGGGTGAGCGGTGTCCAGGTCGTGTTTCGCGGGTTGTGCGAGGCGTGCCAGGGCAAGGGGGCATCGTGAGAGCGCTGGCCGCCGGGTGCGTGGTCTTTGCGTTGCTGACGCTGGGCTGTGAGGTCGCGCCGGGGGTGTCCGAGGACCTTCAGTCCGGTACGCTGCTCGCCAAGATAGACGGGATCGCAGAGTTCGACCTGACCGGTGGCGTCCTGCAGAAGATGCGGAAGGTGGGCACGGGGGCTGACAACCGCTGGACCCGATTCGTCGAGGGCGCCCGCGCCGCGTGCGGTGGCGAGGACCCGACGAGCTTCGCCCTGCGAAGCGTGCAGCTGGAGTTGGACACCAGCGAGAGCTCCATCGGGAGCTTCCAGGAGGTCTTCTCGGGCCCGGTGGCGCTTCAGCTGCGCGACGAGAGTTCGGGGCTGACGGTGGTCATCGGCTCTCGCTTTGATGTGACCGGTCAAGGCCCGGTGTCATTTAACGTGGTAGGGGGGCGCGCTGCTCTGGAGCCGCTCGCCGCGTCCATGATCGCGGGCGACTTCAGCGTGGGGTTGATCGCGGAGGCGGGCGACGTGGCCACGAGCTTCGACATGACGGTCCTGATACCTCTGGATGTGCGAGCGTTCTGCGAAGACTCGGCGGCCGAGTGACCCTGGGCAAGCTCCGCCACGAGCTGACACGATGCCGTCGGTGCGATGCTCACCTTCAGGCGGATGAGGCGTTGACGCGATGCGTCTTTTGTCTGGACCTGAACACCGTCCAGGGGGGTGGGCTGATGGGGCGCCTGGTCGCCCGCGGACGCGGCGGTCTGATAGCAGCCTCCTTGTTCGGCCTGAGCGCGATCGCCGCGTGTGACGAGCCCGGTGACAGTTCGCCCACGGCTGATGGCCAGGCGGAGGTTCAGGTCGACGCTTCCCCCGACGTCGTGCCGCTGCCGCCCTATGGCATCCCCCCCGAGCCCGACGTCTCAGCTCCGGAGGTCACGCCGGACGCAGAGCCGGAGGCGGGGCCGCAGCCACCTTAAGGCATCCCACCGGACGGCTGCTTTTAGCAGGCCCGCGAGGGCGGTCCAGGGATTGAGGACCCCGCGCAAGGAAGCCGACGGGCCAGCCGCAGGGGGCTCAATGGTAACCGGCCCGTTGCCGTGAGGGCGCGGGCGGCGTGACGCGGAGACAGGTACCCATGAATAATCGGAGCCAGCTGGTATGCTCGACCTTCATGTCGAGACTGATACCGCTTCTGCTAGTCGCTACGACGGCCCTCCCTGGCGCTTGCAAGCGTTTGGAGGAGCGCACGCTGCACCGCATGAATTGCCTGGTGTGTCATCGACCGCTGGGCG
Source organism: Myxococcales bacterium (assembly GCA_014239625.1). Lineage (GTDB taxonomy): Bacteria > Myxococcota_A > UBA9042 > PHBI01 > JAAZYN01 > JAAZYN01. The sequence continues at coordinate 5,254 of JAAZYN010000316.1, forward strand.
CTGACTTCCAGCCCCACGGGATCGAAGAGGCCCACCCGTGGCACGAGCTGGCGTGTACCGATTGTCATGGCGGCAACGGCTTCGACTGCGACGGTGTGCTCATCGCCGACC
>JAAZYN010000317.1 GCA_014239625.1 Myxococcales bacterium
GCGTCGCCGATGGCGTTGTCGACGAGGAGCCTCCAGCGGGCCTCGCCAAGTAGATGCTTGATGGTACCGAAGCCTACCACCAGGGCGGAATAGGCCATACGCAGCTGAGGCCATTGGAAGGCGTGGACCAGCACCTCCTCGTGGCCATCGACGCCCAACCCGAGCAACGTGTGCCAGATGTCGTGGGTCTGACGGACGCGCTGAAGCAGGTAGTTGCTCAGCTCATCGGGGCCGTCAGCGCGTCCGGGTCCAGACCGTTCGCGTCGAGGTGGGCGACGTAGCGGTGACCGAGACGATCTGCAGGCAGGGCGCGGAGACCGTCGAAGTCACATGTGGCGCTGGAGATCGCCGGCCGGTCGCGCAGAATCGCCCGGCCCTCGGGGTGGGCCTGCATCATCGGCAGGATGGAGGGCATCCGACCCACCGAGGTGACCTCTTCGGCGGTGAGGAGCGCCAAGGTGTCATTGGAGTCTCGGAGGGCGCGCAGCAGGGAGGTCACGAAGAGAGAGGCTGTCTCGGCGGAGCTCCGTCTCCTGGGAGCGGCGGTCACAGGTAGGCCCCGAGCCCGAGCTCGAGCCCCCACCAACGCTCATCGGTAAAGGAGAAACCAGCCGGAGGGTCGATGTTGATGTTGAAGCGCAGATCGAAAAAGCCACCGGCGATGAAGGCGCGAAAGAAAGCGGCCACCGAGCTCTGAAACGCGTCTCCCTCCGCTGGACCGACGGGCACCGCCACGGCCCGAAGGGCGACCCCGGTGCCGACGATCGCGTTACGAAAACCCGCCTGGAGCTCAGCTTGGGCAGCGACGCGCAGGTCATCATCGCTGGGGCCACCGCTGGTTCGAATCATCAACGCGAGGTCGAGGTTGACCGCGAGGCGAAACACCCCCGCCCTGACGACGACGGCGTTGTCCCACACGATGGACAACAAGCCCGGCGTGTAGAGCCAGAGCTGCCAGAGGCCGTGCGCCTTGGCCGTCGAGGAGTGGGCGAGCAGGGGCAGGTCGAAGGCGCTGGTCTCGTCAGCCCCCAGGTCGCTGGCGCTGGGAAAGACGATCGCGCCGCCCACGCGCAGCACCAGCAGGTCGCTCATCCTGCTGACGTAGCGCCCGCCCAGCGAGATGTTGGCGATCTCGAAGGTGGACAGCCCAGCGTCCTCGTCGTGGCGCTCGGCGATGTGGCTGGTGGGGACGTCGAGGGCGACCACCAGATCGGCGAGCGCTCGATAATCGATGGTCAGACGCGGCGCGGCGAGCAGGCGCTTCTCCTCACCGGCCGCCCCTTGATGCACGGAGTGCCCGATGACGACCGAGCCGCGGACCATGCCCCCGGGGATCTCCGGGTCATGCGCGAATTCGGCGGCCGCCGGGGCGACGACCATCCCCACGAGGGCGACTGACAGCGGGAGCATGCGGTGGTGCATGCACCCATTACGCCACGAGCGGGGCGGTCATGTCACTCGCCACGGCCGCTGGGTCGCGTGGCCCGGCGCAGTCAGGGGCAGTGCATCCGCCCACGAGCATCACAGGCTGGGGCTGTCGCGCCGCTCGTCCCGGGCCCGGCGGCTCACGTGACTCGGTAGACGTACGGGCGGGCCATCCCGGCCAGGGCCCCGAGGGCCTCCGGGGTGGAGGGACGCTGAGCGGGGTCGGGGTGAAGCATCCGAGCGACCAAGGTGACCAGCGGACCGCAGAGTCGCCGCTGGGTGTTGCGCGCGCGGATGGGCGTGGACAGCGGGATGCCAAACAGCGCCTCTTCGAGCAGCGCCCCGATGCTGTAGACGTCCTCGGCCTGATCGGGGTGCCGCTGCGCCGCCACGCTCCATCCGATGAGCTTGGCCCCGCCGGGCTGCAGCACCACGTGATCGGAGCGCACCGAGCCATGAACGATCCCCAGGGCGTGGGCTTCCGACAAGCCGTGCAGGAGATCGAGCCCGAGTGAACGCACCTCCCGCGAGCGGAGGCGATCGGTCGCGAGGCGGCGATCCAGCCGCACCCCCTCGAGCAGCTCCAGGACCAGGTACCAACCGCAGCCGCCGGCGACGCCCCAGTCCAACAGCCGGACAACGTTCGGATGCACCAACCGGGTCAACAGGTGAGCCTCCCTCTCGAAGCGGCCGCGGGACTCTGGGTCCTGGCGTTGCCCCGATCGCAAGAGCTTCATCGCCACCATGCTCTCATCCGCCAGGTCGATGGCGCGCCACACGCTGCCGTGGCGCCCCCTGCGGACCAGACTCTGGAGCCGATAGCGGCCCGCGATCTGGTGACCTATCGAGGCCGTGGTGGCCGGCGCGACAGGGGGTATGTAGCCCATGATGTGAGTGGGTTCGTCAGTCATGGCCTCTCGCAAAGCAAGGGCCGTGCCGGTTCGCATCGCTCCTGTGTTCAAGCACTTAGGCGGCAGCGGCGGACACAGCCCGGGTCTGGAGACCCCAGCTGGGACTACGGGTGGGGACAACCGTCCCCTCCCTGAGCCCTTGGCTGTCGACGCCGCTCGTGCCAGGTTCACGAGATGGAAAGCAGCCCCCTATGGAGTCTCACCGCGACCGAGCAGCTCGCTCGCATGCGCGCCGGTGCCATCACCTCGCGCGCCATCATCGAGTCGTGCCGGCGCCGCGCTGAAGCGGTTGACGGACGCATTAACGCGTTGATCTACCGGTTCTGGGACCAGGCGCTGACCCGAGCCGACCAGATCGACCAGGCGCGGGCGGCGGGTGAGGAGGTGGGCGCGTTGGCCGGGCTCCCGATCACGATCAAGGAGAGCATCGCGACCCCTCCCCTGCCATGCACCCTGGGCGTCGAGCGCCGCCTGTCGAGCGCCGCGGCCCTCGACGACGCTGTGGTGGTGCGCGTCATCAAAGAGCAGGGCGGGATCGTCGTCGGCAAGACCAATGTGCCGCAGCTCCTGATCTTCAACGAGACCGACAACGCCATCTGGGGTCGCACCAACAACCCCTGGAGCCTGGACCGTGTACCCGGCGGCTCCAGTGGCGGAGAGGCGGCGGCGCTGGCGGCGGGGATGTCGTCGCTCGGGGTGGGCACCGACATCGGCGGCTCCATCCGTGTGCCGGCGGCCTACTGCGGGATCAGCGGCCTCAAGCCCACCGTGGACCGGTGGTCAGCCGCGGGCGTCGTGAGCTCGCTGGCCGGCCAGGAGCTCGTGCGCGGTCAGGTGGGGCCGATGGCCAGGACGGCTCGGGACGTGGCGCTGTTGTTCGGGGCGGTGACGCCACAACGCCAACACGCGCTGGACCCCGGCATCCCGCCACTGCCGCTGGGGCCGATGGCGCCGGGCGCGGCGCGCGACCTGGTGATCGGTTGGTTCGACGACGACGGCTACCTGACGGCGTCGCCAGCCGTACGACGCGGCGTCCGCGAAGCCGCCGAGGCGATGGAGAGAGCCGGTTGGACGGTGCGACGTATCCAACCGGAGTCGGCCCGCGAGCTGCTCGACACGTACTACGCTGCGCTGTCCGCGGACGGCACGAAGACCGCGGCCTCACAGCTGGGCGACGACCCGATCATGCCGCAGCTGCGGAACCTCTTCCGCATGGCGCGACTCCCGGGGCCCGCGCGGCGTGCCCTGGCGGTGTTTATGGGCCTCACCGGCGAGGGGCGTCTGTCCGCGCTGGTGGGGGCGCTCGGCGAAAAAGACCTGGCGACGTACTGGCAACTGACCGACCGCCGGACGACGATTCGGCGGCGCGTCATGGCTCATTGGAAGCGCCTCGGGGTGGACATCGTGCTCTGCCCTCCCCACGCCACACCGGCCCTCAAGCACGGACAAAGCGGCGACTTCAGCGTCGGAGGGTGCTACGCGATGCGGTACAACTTCCTGAACTTCCCGGCGGGGGTGGTACCGGTGAGCCGGGTGAGGGCCGACGAGAGCAGCCGGGTGGCGGCACGAGACCGCGTGGAGACGACGGCGGCGGAGGTCGACCAGGGCTCACGGGGGCTGCCGGTGGCGGTCCAGGTGGTGGGGTTGCCGTGGCAGGATGCGGACGTGGTCAGGGCGATGATCGCGGTGGAAGATGCGGTGCGAGGTGGCGACGAGGTCCCGACGACGCCGGTCGAGCTCTGACGCAGCCGGTCAGAATGGTTGACGCCAGGATTCGCCAGGCGTTTCGGCCCAGGTCAAGGCGGGCCGACGCAGGACTGGCCCAGGACTGGCGCGGCTCAATTCAAGGAGACCCGACGCACAAGCTGGGTCGAACAAGCCCCGAAGGATGGTATCAACCATTTTGACCGGCGGAGTGAATGCCCGCTCAGCAAAGCTGGGTGTATACTTCCGGGAAGTGGTTTAGTCAGCGGGAAGTGGTTTATTCTTCCTTCAAGCGTCGTGCACGAGTTTCCATCAATGATGTGCATGCGCGAGCCGGTGGTGGCGTTCCTCATTCGTTACCCACTGAAAACGTGTTTCCAAAGGCGTACTATGATGACTCGGTTCTTCGTCACCGCACTGCTCGTCACCAGCGTCGCCGCCTGTGCAGCTCCTCTCGCGCCGACCGTCGATCCAGCGCCCGCTCCCACCCCACGGCCCCTTCCGACCGAGCCCATTCCGGAGGGCGATCCCGGTCCGACCGAGCCCATCCACGAGCCCCCTGCAAGGCCAAAAAAGCTCGCGTGCGGGATCGCGAAGACCCGCCTCGAGCTGCCGCGCAGCTGGCTGCACCTCAACGACCGTGCTCAAGCCGTCATCCGCAACGTCGACGACCGCGATCATTGCGAGACGCCTTGGGGCTTGGTGTGCGGTCGCTTGAAGTGGACCGTGATCCTCACCGACAGCAAGGGCGTGACGGTGACCGCCAACGCCCCAGAGGGCCACTACCGCTGCCCCGCCGTCAAACGACCCTCCATCACCGAGTTCCGGCTGCCGGCGGCGCAGGTGGTGATCGTGCCGCTCGACCTAAGTGCCACTTGGTACCTGGTCAAGCAGGACGAGCTGAGACCGAGCCGAGACATCGTGCGGCCGCGCAAAGTACGCAAGCGCAGCGTCAAGCTGAAGCCCGGCAAGTACACCCTTCGTATTCGTGGTGGGCGCATCGCCCATGAGATGGAGGTCGAGCTGGTACAGTGACCCCGTCCAAAGTCTCGTCGAGGGGGAGCTGGCCCTGGTCGGTGAGGTAGGCGTCGCAGGCCGCTTGCCGCGATCGCCCAAAGCTGGAGCGCCTCTGCCGCTACATCACCCGCCCGCCCGTACAGACGTCAGGAGAGGCAGAGAGCCTGCACGTGCAGCCCGACGGCCTCGTCGCGCTCACCCTGAAGAGCGGGCGACCGAGGCGATGTGCTGACGCGGGGTGTTTTAGCCCGCATTTCTCACCAGAGTTCGAGCGAAACCGAGGAGGGGTAGGTGATAC
>JAAZYN010000318.1 GCA_014239625.1 Myxococcales bacterium
CTCCAGGTCCAACCGGTCGAAGTAGACCTCGCTCATCTCGCACGTCCACAGCTTGAGCCTGAGCGCCCGGTTGCTGGGGATGTCGGCGTGGTACGGCACATCGTGGAACAGTCTACGACGCAGCTCGTCGCAGGGCGCCGTGGCGAACCACCGCCGTTGCTCCAGGACCGACGCCCGGCGGCACGCGGCGCTGGTATAACGCGCCTTGAGCTGATGGTCGGCGAACCAGGCGTCCGCGGCTACGGTGGGGACCTCGCACTCGTCGCGTACCTCCTCCAGGCTCATGGTCCGCAGCTTGGCTTCAGCAGCTCTGGCGTGCTGCGCGGGTGTCCTCAGGCCGCTGGAGCCGCAGGCGGCGAGGCAGAGGAGCGCCAGGCAGAGGGGCGCTTGCGGGATGCGTGAGACGTCGTGGTGCATGTCTTGTGGGAGGATCTGGGGCGGCTCGAGGTGGAACACGCAGCCCGGCGCCCGCTGAAGTCGGCGAAGGGTCCGCGGGACGCGGCCGGTCGACAGCGGGTGGTGGTCTCGTGAGGTCGACAGCCTGCATCGGCCGCGCCGGTGCCGTCAATCCGAAGCCGCGTGGTGTGACCGGTCACACAATGTCACAGACGCGCACGCTCGTGTGCGTCGCTTCTGCAGGAAGAGATCTCCCGCCGGCGATTGTGAAGGTTCTTTGATCTCAAACGATTGGTCCTCTCTTTTGGCCGCGTCACGCCTTTGGACCGCTTTTTGCTCATCCCCCCTCCGACAGCTGACGATGCATGGAGGTAATGTTCAGATGACCCAACGCACAACCACCGCCGCGCGCGGCGACATCGAAGCGTCCATTCGTGCCGCCTGCGAGGACGGCCAGTACCAGCGAGGGGCGACGATCCTCATCCAGATGTTCGGTCCACAGATCCGTCGATTCATCACCGCGCGCGTGGGATCCCACGTCGCAGCCCATGAGATCTTCTCGGACTTCACGCTCGATGTGTGGCGAGGCCTGCCCGGGTTCGGTTGGCGTTGTCCGGTGCGGTCCTGGGCCTACACCGTGGCGCGTAACGCCGCCAACCGTTACGTCGTGGCTCCCCACCGGCGGGCGGCCCGCAACATCGCGTTGTCGGAGGTCCCGGTGCAGTCCCACCTGGACGGTGACGACGGCTTCACCCCGAACTATCTCAGGCCCGAGGTGAAGCGGCGCTTCCGTGCGCTGCGCGAGCAGCTGTCGCCCACAGAGAGGCAGATGCTGGAGCTCCGGTGCGATCGCGGCATGCCCTGGCGCGACCTCACCCTGGCTGTAGAGGGCCAGATCGAGGATCCGAGCGACCTCGCGCGAGCGACCGCGCGCATGCGCAAGCGCTTTCAGCTCGTCAAAGAGAAGCTGCGGGAGCAGCTGCTGGCCGCTTGAGGGGGCGGCCTCGGTGGTCCTGGAGCCGGGGCCACCCCGCGGTCCGGGGCGGATCTGTGGGTGACAGGGGACGCAGCCGATGACCGGGCAACACCAGCGTCTCCGGCCCCTCACCCTGGCCCCGGTGTCCGTGTGGGTCCGGGTCGTCGGTGGTGAGTCATCGGCGTCGCAGGCGACCAGCGCTACGAAGGTGAGCTCATCGTCGCGCGGTTCCATGGTGCGCGGCGCCGACAGCCGCCGGGGCTGGACCGGGGAGCGCACACGGTGCTTGAGTTGCTGGGCGCGGTGAGGCAAAAGGCCCCCAAGGGACAACCGCGGGCAAAGGTGAGCACAGATGGGCAGCATCTCCAACATCGACGACTTGAGCGCGGACGAGCAGCTCGTCTTCGGGGGGCTGGTCCGCTTGATGGTCCGCACCGATGGCAGCTTCTCCGAAGAAGAGGAGGGCGCGATCAACGCGATCGGCGACGCGGTCGGCGGGCACGCCCGCTTCTGGAGCATGATCTCCCGGTCCGCCCAGGCGTTCCCCGACGAGGCGGCCATCCGCGGCGAGGTGGTCAAGGTGGAGCGACCCGCCGTCCGCGCATTCATCCTCAACAGCCTCCGGACCATCGCCGCGTCCGACGAGACCGACGCCGAGGAGGACGAGCTCCTCACCTGGGTCGACCAGCAGTGGCGATGACACCCGTTCGCTGACATTGGCCTGGACGGACCGTACAATGGCGTGAGTCAGTCGGTTCATCGGGCAACGCACGGCGGAGACGTGGATGGGTGAGGGAGAAGACGGTCACACTCGGCGCCAGTTCCTGGCCGGGGTGTCCAGCGTGGCGACGACGAGCGCGTTGCTCAACGGCGCAGCGGGGGCGGCATCTCCGGACGCCGCCGCTGATGCGGGGAGCGTCGCCTACGGCAAGCCGGCCACCACCGTCACCCTGGAGGTGAACGGCAAGTCGGTCACCGTCTCCGCAGAGCCGAGAACCACGCTGCTGGACGCGCTGCGCATTCAGCTGGGCCTTACCGGCGCCAAGAAGGGCTGCGACCGAGGTGCTTGTGGTGCCTGCACCGTGCTGGTCGATGGGGCGCCTCGAGTGAGCTGCCTGACCCTGGCGCTGGAGGTCCAGGGCCGCGCCATCGCGACCGCCGAAGGGGTCGCCGCCGACCCGGTCAACGCCAGGCTCGTCGACGCGTTTTGCAAGCACGACGCGGCGCAGTGCGGCTATTGCATCCCCGGCTTTCTGGTGTCCGCGTCTGCCCTGCTCAAGGCCACGCCGCGCCCCAGCGAGGCGCACGTGCGGGAAGGCCTCGCGGGGCACCTGTGCCGCTGCGGGACACACTCCAAGCTGCTGGACGCGGTGGGCGAGCTGGCGGGTCGCGCCCCCCGGTCGACGCACCGCGGCAACCGCGTCGCCAGCGAGAACGACGAGCCTCGGGTCGACATCCGAGCCAAGGTCACGGGGGCGGCGAAGTTCACGGCGGATCAGTACCCCGAGGGGGGCCTCTTCGCTCGGATGATTCGGTATCCCCACGGGGCCGGGCGCGTCCTCACCGCAAACACGAAGGCCGCCAGGGCCACCCCGGGGGTGTTGGAGGTCGTCGTCTCTCAGAGGAAGGGGCGCTATCCGGGCGACGTCATCGGGCACATCGTGGCAGAGAGCGACGACGCCATCGACGACGGCCTCCACGCCCTCGGGCTCCGCGTGCGCCCCGACGGCGTGCGCGCCGTCGCTGACGAGCACTACGTCCCTCCGCGCCCCGGCCCCGCTCGGCTCAACGCGTTGTATGCCAAAGCCAGGGCGGTCGTGGAGTCGACCTATCGAACGCAGGTCCAGACGCACTCGCCGCTGGAGCCGCACGCGGTGGTGGTGGTCCCCGGCGCCGACCGGACCACGGTGTTCGCGAGCACTCAGGCGGTGAGCAGCTTTCGCGGAGACATCGCGCGTCACCTCGCGCGCGACGCCTCGGCCGTCGAGGTGCGATCGGAGTTCGTCGGAGGAGGCTTCGGTGCCAAGTTCGGGGTCGGGGCCGAGGGGAGGCTGGCGGCGACGATCGCTCGAAAGTACCGCAAGCCATGCCGCGTCGTGCTCACCCGCTGGGAAGAGCATCTCGACGCCGGGAATCGTCCGGGATCGATCCAGTACATGAAGGTCGCCGCGGACAAAAACGGGGCGATCCTGGGTGGCCGAATCCACACCGTGGGTGTCGTGGGCTTCCGCTCTGGCGGGGGGGGCGTGAAGAACCCGCTGCTGTATCGGTTCGGCGACGTGCACACGACGTCGGCGGAGATCACCCTGACCTCCGGTCGGCCCCGCTCGTTTCGCGCGCCGGGTCATCCACAGGGGGTGTTCGCGGTGGAGTCGATGATCGACCAGCTGGCCGCCGCGCTGGGGATGGACCCGGTGAGCCTCCGACTCATCAACGAGCGGAGCGCGACGCGCAAAGCGCAGCTGGAGGAGGGCGCCAAGGCCATCGGCTGGGGCCGCCGCCGGCCCGACGGCACCTGGCCTGGGCGCCTCAAGCGCGGTTTCGGATGTGGGGGGACCCAATGGTACACGTGGCCCACGGGGTGCACCGCCCGGGTACAGGTCTACCGCTCGGGTCAGGTGGTGGTGAGCTCGGGGGTGCAGGACATCGGCACGGGGACCTTCACGGTGGTCGCGGACACCGCGTCCGAGACGCTGCAGCTCGGTCGCGAGTACATCCAGGCGCGGGTGGGCCGGAGCAGCTACCCGCCGGGGCCCGGCAGCGGCGGGTCTCAGGTGTCTCGGTCGGTCGCCCCCGCGGTCGCCGACGGCTGCCTGCGGATCGTGGCGGAGCTGCGCGGCGTGGTGGCCAGCGCGTGGGGGGTGTCGACGCGAGAGGTCCGCTACGGCAAGGGCATGTTTCGCGCCAAGGGCCGGAGGGCCTCCTGGACAGAGACCTGCGCCATGATCCGCACGGGGCCACTAGACGCTACCGGCCGGGCGCGGACCGGCACGCTCGGGCGCGGCAACTCCGATGGGGTACAGTTCGTCGAGGTCGAGGTCGACGTCGAGACGGGCGTCGTTCGGGTCCTGAAGGTGGTGGCCATTCAAGCCTGCGGCAAGGTGGTCAACCGCTTGGCCGCGGAGAACCAGATCTGCGGCGGCGTGATCCAAGGGGTGTCGTACGCGCTCTTCGAGGATCGCACGCTGGACCGCGTCACCGGCGCGATGGTCAACGCCAACCTCGAGGGGTACCGGATCGCGGGCATGATGGACGTCCCGCTGATCGAGCCGCGGCTGTGGGTCGATGGGTCCCAGACCGGGGTGCGCGCGCTGGGTGAGCCGCCGACGATCCCCACCGCTGGAGCCATCGCCAACGCCGTCGCCAACGCCATCGGCGCGCGGGTCTACGGCCTGCCGTTGAGCCCCGAGCGGGTGTTGGCGGCGCTGACTGCGAGGGCCGGGGGGCAGCCATGAAGGCCTTCGAGCTGGTGGTGGCCAGGGACATCCCGGGGGCCCTGAAGGCGGGGGAGCGCGGTCACGCCTACAAGGCCGGAGGTGTCGACCTCGCCGACCGTCTAAAGGAGCGCGTGGCGGCGCCGGACAAGCTCGTCAGCCTGGCTCGGGTGACGTCCCTGGGGGCGGTCTATCAAGACCCGCGAGGCCTTCACCTGGGGCCCATGGTGACCCTCGCCGGGCTCGCCGGTAACGTCACCGTGCGGTCTGCCTTCAAGGCGCTCGCCCACGCCGCTGCGGAGGCCGCCACGCCTCAGATTCGCAACATGGCGACGGTGGCCGGCAACCTGTGCCAGCGGCCCCGGTGCTCCTACTTTCGCGACCAGCACTTCCACTGCCTCAAGAAGGGGGGCGCGACCTGCTTCGCCGTGGACGGTGAACACCAGGGGCATGCCCTGTTCGGCGGGGGGCCGTGCCACATCGTGCACCCATCCAACCTCGCGCCGCCGCTGCTGGCTGCGGAGGCTGTGTTGCAGGTGAA
>JAAZYN010000319.1 GCA_014239625.1 Myxococcales bacterium
TCCGGCTCCGGCTCCGGCTCCGGCTCCGGCTCCGGCTCCGGCTCCGGCTGCGGTTTGGCGCCCGCGGGCCGCGGCGCCTCGGGATCCGGTCCGAGCACCTCCAGATAGATGCGATCACCGAGCGACACGATCGACGTCTCACAGGACGAAGAGCGCACAGGATACGCTCTTTTGGAGTTCGCGTTCGACGGCGCGGTGATTCAAGGCCCCATGCTGGATCCCGAGCGCCCGCTGCTCCTGCACGTGCAACGCGCCGGGCAACCGCCCCAGGACATCGAGGCCACGGTGAAGCGCCAAGTACCGATCCTCGGCCGGGCCCTGATCGAGCTCACATTTAAGCCTCACGACGCCCCATCGTAAAATCGTACGCTGTGCGCTCGCAACGATTCGCGTGGCGCGCTACGCTGCGCGAACTTATTTATCTGTACCGGAGGTGTTTCTCGTGCGATCCCTTGCTGCGAGCGCTGTCGTCGTATCCTTGTTTTGCATGACCTTAGTGGGCTGCCCCGACGCCGACCCGGTCGAGCCACCGAGCGGAGACGCCGCCGCGGACGTGGTCACCGATCAGGCAGGCGACACGCCGGCGACGGACACGCCGGCGCCGGATACGCCGGGTGACGCCGGCCCCAACGTGGTCACCTGCAGCACGTACTGCGCCACCGTTCAGGCGGCCTGTACCAATGACGACGCTCAATACACCTCGGAAGCCGAGTGCCTCTCGGTCTGCTCCGATTGGGCCGGGTGGGACTCGGGGAGCGAAGGTGAGCAGAGCGGCAACACCATCGCCTGCCGCCTGTACCATGCCACCGCGGCCACCGGGCCCGAGGCTAACGCCACGAGCCTTCACTGCCCCCACGCCGGACCTTCCGGTGGCAACGTCTGCGGAACCTGGTGTGACAACTACTGCGCGCTGTCTGCGCGTAACTGCACCGACACCCACGAGCTCTACGCCAGCGAGGCGGTGTGCACCGCCGCCTGCGCCAACTTCAACGCCACCGCGCCGGTAGGGATCACCGACGGCAACAGCGTCCAATGCCGCATCTACCACCTGCAAGTGGCCGGAAGCGATCCGCCAGACTCCTCGGGCGTTCACTGCCCACACGGCTCCGAGGATGGCGGCGGCGTCTGCTCTGACCCCGAGCCCACGTGCGCAAACTATTGCGCCGCCGTGACCGACGCCTGCACGGGCGAGAACGCGGCGTACGGGAGCGAGCAAGCCTGCCTCGACTACTGCAACACCTTCGGGCAGCTGCCCGAAGGGACCGCCGGAGCCACCGATGGCAACAGCATCGCGTGCAGGCTCTACCACGCCGGCGTGGCCGCCACCAGTGACGCCAACGCGGCCATCCACTGCCCCCATGCGGGCCCCACCGGCGGCGACGTGTGTGGGAGCTGGTGCACCAACTACTGCCACCTGGCGACGGCAAATTGTACCGGCACCGACGCGATCTACGCCAACGCCGACGACTGCACCGTGGCGTGCGCCACGATGGACGCCACGGGCTTCATCGGGGACGTGGACGGCGACTCGGTACAGTGCCGCATCTATCATCTGGGCGTCGCGGGTGACTCGGCCAGCGGCGGAGCCGCCACGCACTGCCCGCATGGCTCTCAGGACGGCGGCGGACAGTGCGTCAAGCCCGATCCCAGCTGCCAGCTCTATTGCGACAAGGTGATGGCCAACTGCAGTGACACCAACGCGCAGTATACCGACGCGCAGGCCTGCCTGGACCACTGTAACACCTACGCGGGGTGGGACCTCGGGACGTCGGTCGACGAGACCTCGGGCAACACCGTGGCCTGCCGAATCTATCACGCCACCGTCGCCAAGGGCGATCCCGTGACCCACTGTGACCACGCTGGCCCCAGCGGCGGAAACGCGTGCGGTAACTGGTGCACCAACTACTGCTATCTGGCGGAAAAAAACTGTACCGGCGCCAACGAGCTCTACGCCGACTCCGACGCCTGCGCCGTCGCGTGCACAGCCTTCAGCGACACCGGCTCGGCCAATGACGTGGACGGTGACACGGTCCAATGCCGCATCTACCACTTGGGCGTCGCCGGCAACTCGAGCGCCGGCGGGGGGGACACCCACTGCTCGCATGGCGGCCCCGACGGCGGCGACGTGTGCGTCGACGCCGCCCCCGTGCCGGGTGACTGCGCGACCTACTGCACGGCTATCACCGCCAGCTGCACCGGGGCCAACGCCCAATACGCGAGCGAGCAGGAGTGTCTGGACTACTGCAACACCGGCGGGGCCTTGCCGCTGGGTCTCGACAGCGACACCTCGGGCAACACCGTCGGGTGCCGGACCTACCACGCCAACGTGGCCGCCACCGAAAACCCCGAGCTCCACTGTGCCCACGCCGGCCCCAGCGGAGGCAACGTGTGCGGCAGCTGGTGTGAAAACTACTGTCACCTGTCGGACACCAACTGCACCGGCGGCGACGCCATCACGTTCGCCAGTGACTGTGCCACCGATTGCGCCGCCTACCTGACCTTCGGAGCCCCCGGTGACGCCGCGGGTAACAACGTCCAGTGCCGCATCTATCACCTGGGGGCCGCGGCTGGCGACGCAGGGTTTCATTGCCCACACGGCGCTCCCGACGGTGGCGGCGTTTGCGTCGGTGGTGAGCCGGCCACCCCCACCTACGATGCCGACGTTCAGCCTATCCTGGGGGCCAAGTGCATCGGCTGCCACACCGGTGGCAACTCGGGGAGTCACAACATCGGCAACACCTACGCGGACGCCAGCAAGTCGACCATCAACGCCCAGTGCAGCGGGCTGACCGTGGGCGAGTGCACCATCGTGCGCATCCAGTCGGGGCAGATGCCTGCTGGCGCCGGATGCACCGGCGACCCGGCTCAGGACACGGCCAATGCCGCCTGTCTGACGCAGGCAGAGCAGGACACGCTGCAGGCCTGGATCGACGGCGGCTTGCCAGAAAACTAGCGCGCCAATGACCCGTGGACCTATCTGTGAGTCCTCGGGCTCGCCGGCCGCCTCGCGATGGGGCGGCCGGGCTTTGGCGGTCGCGTCGCTGAGCCCGCCGTGAAAGAACGGGGGCTCGACCTCAGCGTGGTGGTGATGGCCTTCAACGAGGAGGCCAACCTCCCCGTCACCGTGGACGAGACCGTGTCGTGGCTGTCGCAAGCGTGCTCGCGCTGGCAGATCGTCATCGTCGATGACGGGTCGACGGATGGGACCTACGCGGTGGCGCGGCGCTACGCCGAGCGCTTCCCCGAACAGGTGACGGTGGAGCGCCACGAGCGAAACCGAGGCATGGGCGCCGCCATCAAGACAGGGTATGGAGCGGCGCGCGGGAGCTGGGTCACGCAGCTCCCCGCGGATGGGCAGATCGACCCGCGCGTCCTGCAACGCTTCATCGACGCGGTGGCGCGCGATCCCGCCCTGGAGGTGGTGCTCAGCCGCTACCGGCATCGGGATGACGGCTGGATCCGCGACGTGCTCTCGTGGGGATTCCAGAACGCCATCCAGGTCGTCGTCGGGCACCGCGGCGACTACACCGGGATCAGCATGTTCCGACGAGAGCTCTTGGAACGTGTGGGGCCGCTCCGCTCCGAGACCTTCTTCGTCAACCTCGAGTTTCCTATCCGCGCGCTGCGGCAGGGCGCGCGACACGACCTGGTGGAGATCGAGGCCCGCCCGCGACTGAGCGGAGCGTCCAAGGTGCGCAACCTGCGCCGCATCGCGCGAGTCGGTCGGGAGATCCTGGCCATGCGGCTGCGCGGTGACTGACGGGGCCCCGAGCTGTGTCGGCGCAGCGGGCGTGCTGCTGCTGTGCGGGGTGGTGTGCTGCGGGGATCCGCAGCTGGTAGGGGAGGTCTCGACGGAGCTGTCGAGCGACCAGGGCGGCGCCGACTCCGACGCTGTGTCGCGGGTGAGCCCGCGGGACGGTGGAGAGGGTGGCGACACGGGGCCCGACACCGCGCCCGAGGTGCGGGCGGCTCCAGACGCCCAGCTGGACGTGGCGACGGCGTGCACGCCGAGCTGCGACGAGGTGCCCAACCGCTTGAGCGCGACCCGCTACCCGCTGGTGCTGGTGCACGGCGCTGGCGGCTGGGACAGCCTCGGATCGCTCCACTACTTCTGGGGTGTCGCGGAGGCCCTCGAGGTTTACGGCTACGGCGTCTACACGGCGCAGGTCGACCCATTCAACGGCTCCAGCATCCGAGCGACGCAGCTGGCCGCCTTTGTGGACGCGGTGCTGGCCTGCACGTGCGCCCACAAGGTCAACCTGCTGGGTCACTCCCAGGGCGGGGTGGACGCCCGCTACCTCATCTCCACCCTGGGTTACGGCGACCGGGTGGCGTCGCTGACGACCGTCGCCACCCCGCACCGGGGGACCCTGGTGGCCGACGTCGTGGAGGGCCTGGTGCCCGGCTTCAGCGACGACCTGGTCGACTTCATCCTCTTCTTCGTCGGCGACGTCCTCAACGATCCCCTCGACGACCCGTCGTTTCGCGCCCAGATGCAGACGCTGACGACCTCGGGGATGGCGCAGTTCAACATCGACACGCCCAACGACGACCGGGTCGCGTATTACTCGTGGGCGGGCCGCGCAGGGCTGACCGAGCTCGGGCTCGAAGAGTGCGCCGATGGTGAGGTCCCGAACCCGGTCGCGGAAGCACACCCGATGTTCGGCCTGTTGTTGCCCCTGTGGGGGCTCATGGGTGGCCCCTCGGGAGTCGCCAATGACGGGCTGGTCGCGGTGGAGTCGGCCAAGTGGGGACGCTTTCGCGGCTGCGTGGCAGCGGACCACCTGGCGCAGATCGGCCACCCGCTGAGCTTCACGTCCGGATTCGACCACCTCACGTTCTTCGCCGAAGCCCTCTATTTCCTGGAGTCCGAGGGGTTCTGATGCTTTATCGCCGGCGGGGTTGCGCTGGTCGTCAACGCTGACTAGGCTGCCTCCCAGGTGACCCCAACCGATCGCCCCCAGAGGAGAGAGAAAGTGGCTACACGCATCCCTTTCGTTGCGCTTGCTTGCCTGGCGCTCATCGCCTGCCCGGACGAAGAACCGACCACTCCGCCCGTCGACGTCGGGTCGGACGCGACGACTGACACCGCCGGAGACGGAGGCGTCGACGCCCAGCCGGACGCCCAGCCGGACGCCCAGCCGGACGCCCAGCCGGACACCCAGCCGGACACTCAACCCGACGCCCCCCCCGCCGAGCCCACCTGCGCCGCCTACTGCGCGCTGGTGTCCGCGAACTGCACGGGCGGTGACGCTCAATACGCCGACGAAGCAGCCTGCAACGCCTACTGCGAGACCTGGGCCGCGCTGCCCCTGGGAACCGCAGCGGA
>JAAZYN010000031.1:0-2781 GCA_014239625.1 Myxococcales bacterium
GACCGAATGGTCGTCGGTCGTTCCTGGAAACGGCGCCGGGGAGGCCAGCCGCGAGACCTCGGGGTACCGGGGAAGGCTCACTACTGGCTGCGCGGCCAAGGCCTCGCGGGAGGGCCGCGGGAGGCCTCGCGCCGATCGCCCCGAACTTCAGCGTCCACCGATCAGCAGCCTGCATTGCGCGCGTCCGCAAGGTACGATAGAAAACCCAGGCTCTGAGCGCCCACTGAGGCTCCACCCACCGTCGTAAAGTAGAGGCCCCTTGGCTCCAAACATCGTCCAGCAGGTAAAGCAGGCCGGCGTGATCGGTGCTGGCGGTGCCGGCTTCCCGACGTACGTGAAGCTGGAGAGCCCGGTCGACACGTACCTGTGCAACGCAGCCGAGTGCGAGCCCCTCCTCTACAAAGACCAGGAGCTCATGCGGTTGGACGCGGAGCGTATGGTCCGCGGCATGCGGCTCGCCATGGAGGCGGTGGGAGCGACCCGCGGGGTCATCGCCGTCAAGGGCAAGTACAAGCGGGCCATCGCGGCGCTGCAACAGCACACCGGACCGGACATCGAGTTCCACCACTTCGGTAGCTTCTATCCGGCGGGTGACGAATACGTGGTGGTGACCGACGTCACGGGCCGGCTCATCCCGGTGGGCGGCCTCCCCAAGGACGTGGGCTGCGCGGTCAACAACGTCGAGACCTTCATCAACATCGCCGCGGCCGCCGACGGCGTGCCGGTCACCCACACCTGCCTGACCGTCACGGGCGCCGTGAACGAGCCCCGCACCATGAGCGTCCCGGTGGGGGTCACCGCGGCGGAGTGCGTCGCCGCCGCCGGCGGAGCCACCGTCGCTGACTTCGTGTTGCTCGATGGCGGAGCGATGATGGGCAAGCTCGTCGGCCCCGAGGCCCTGGTCACCAAGCGCAGCGGCGGCTATATCGTCCTGCCGCCGGACCACAGCCTGGTCAAGCGCCGCACCCGGAGCTTCGAGAGCAATCGCATCATCGCCCAATCGGCGTGCGACCAATGCAGCTACTGCACCGAGTTCTGCCCCCGTTACCTGCTGGGCTATGCCATCGAGCCCCACAAGGTCATGCGCTCCGTCGGCTTCGCAGGCGAGGCGGAGGCGGGGTGGGCCCAGCTGGGCCTGCAGTGCTGCGAATGCAACCTGTGCTCGCTGTACGCCTGCCCCGAGGACCTGCCGGTGATGGAGATGTGCGTCCAGAGCAAGGTCATCTGGCGCGAACGCTCCGCGCCAGAGCGCCCACCATTGCTCGAGCATGCCGGCCAACCGCACCCCCTGCGTAACGCGCGTCGGGTCCCGATCGGGCGCTTGACTCAGCGGCTGGGGCTTAGCGACTACGACCGCCCGGCCCCCATGGACGGCGTGACGGTGACCCCCGACCGGGTGCGCATCCCCCTGTCACAACACATCGGAGCACCGGCCAGCCCGTCGGTGAGCCCGGGGGACACGGTGATCCAGGGGCAGGAGATCGGCGCGGCCCCACGGGCCTCCCTGAGCGTTCCGGTGCACGCGAGCATCGCGGGTACCGTGACCCACGTGTCGGACCACATCGAAATCCGGAGGGCTCGATGACCTGGAGAAGCTATGACGAGCCGCCCCCGCCAGCGCTCGCGCTGATCGAGCTGTCGAGCATCGCGCGCGGCATGCACGTGACCGACGCGATGTTGAAGGTCGCCGACGTCAAGCTGGTCATGTCCCGCAGCATCTGCTCGGGCAAGTTCATGGTCATGGTGGCCGGCGAGCAGTCCGAGGTAGAGGCGTCGCTGCAGGAGGGGGTCGAGGTGTCGGCGGAGTGCACCATCGACACCGTGCGCATCGACAACGTCCACCCGGCGGTCTATCCGGCCGTCTCCAGCACCGTGAACCTGGGCATGAAGGACGCCAAGGCGCTGGGAATCCTGGAGTCATTCTCGGTCGCTTCGCTCGTCGAGGCGGTCGACAAGGTGGCCAAAGAAGCCAACGTCGACATGGTCGGCTGCAGGCTCGCCATGGCGCTGGGCGGCAAAGCCTATCTCATCTTCACGGGGGACGTGGAGGCGGTGTCGATGTCCATGGACGCTGGCGCCGAGGTCGTCGAAGAGCGCGGTTTGTTGGTGAACAAAGTCATCATCCCCGACCCGCGTCCGGAGCTCTTCAGGACCCTCATCTAACGTGCGCGCTCGACGACCCATCATTGGCGGCAACTGGAAGATGAACGGCACCCTGGGCTCGGCTCAGCAGCTGGCCGCCGCCCTGAGGAACACGCTCGGCTCCTTCCATGGCGCCGACATCGCGGTCTTCCCGCCGGCCCCGTTCCTGTCGGTGGTGCAGAGCAAGCTGCGGGGCTCGTCGCTCCGGGTCGGGGCCCAGGATGTTCATCCTGAAGCGGCTGGCGCCTATACGAGCGGCATGTCTGCGGGGATGGTCAAGTCCCTGGGCTGTGGCTGGACGCTGGTGGGCCACAGCGAGCGACGTGCCTGGTTCGGCGACAGCGATCGACGCGTCGGCGACAAGCTCTCGGCCGCACTGAGTCATGGGCTGAACGCGATCGTGTGCGTCGGCGAGACCCTCGCCGACCGCGACAGCGGGCGCACCTTCGACGTGGTGCAGCGTCAGCTCGACGCGGCCCTGAGCACCCACCGCGCGGCGGCCCTGGGGAGCCTCGTCGTGGCCTACGAGCCGGTGTGGGCCATCGGCACCGGACGCGTCGCGACCCCTGATCAAGCGCAAGAAGTACACGCCGCGATCCGCGCGTGCGTAACCGGCCTTGGGCTCCCCGGCGACGACAT
>JAAZYN010000031.1:2791-13801 GCA_014239625.1 Myxococcales bacterium
GCAGGCGCAAGAGGTGCACGCCTCCATCCGTGGCCACGTGGCCAATCGCCTGGGTCAAGGGTTTGCCGACAGGCTCCGCATCCAATACGGGGGCAGCGTCAAGCCGTCCAACGCCGCCGCGCTGTTGGCGTGTCCCGACATCGACGGAGCCCTCGTGGGGGGCGCCAGCCTCGACGCCCGATCCTTCGCCAGCATCGTGTTCGCGGCCTCCAAGGCGCCGACCCAGCCGTCGCTGACCGGCGGGAGGGCGCAGGGGTGAGCGGACCTGTCGTGCTGGGCGCTGATCACGGCGGATACGCGCTCAAAGAGGCCCTCAAACGCCACTTGAGCGCCAAAGGGTTCAGGGTCCTCGATGTGGGCACCCACTCGACGGAGGCCTGTGACTATCCGGTCTTCGCTCGCAGAGCAGCGGAGTGCATCGCGCGCGGCGAGGCCTGGCGCGGCGTGGTCATCGACGGGGCAGGGATCGGATCGGCCATGGCGGCCAATAAAGTAAAAGGCGTACGCGCCGGGATGGCGTTCAACGAGGCCACCGCGATCAACGCCGCTGAGCACAACGGCGCTCACCTGCTCACCTTGGGCGCGGGTTACCTGGACGAACCGATGGCGATCCGGGTCGTGGATACCTTTCTGTCCAAACAGTGTACGGTTGACCGTCATCTGCGCCGGGTCAGCCTCATCGACGCGATGGACGGGATCAAGCGAAGGGAGGGGGCTTCCCCAATGGCGAGCAACGCAAGCCTTGTCGATCAGATCGCCAAGGTGCTTACGAAAAATCCGCAGCTCCTTCAGCAGCTGGGCGGCGTGCCCATTGGAGGCCCGGCAGCAGGCGCGCCAGGCAACGTCTGCACCACGTGCAACATCTGCAACCATCACTGCCCTTCATCGGCCCCCGACGCCGTCCGCAAACTGACCTCCATGGGCGGGGCGGGCGCGGGCGCCTCCAGGGTGCGAGGGCGACTGGGGACGCCTCCGGTGCCGCCGGACGTGGCCAAGCTGATCGACCACACCCTGCTCAAAGCCGAGGCGTCCTACGAAGACATCGATCAGCTGTGCAAAGAGGCCCGTGAGTATGGCTTCGCGTCGGTGTGCGTAAACCCGACGCACGTGCGCCGGGTGGCGCGTAATTTGCGCGGTTCAGACGTGAAGACGTGCTCGGTGATCGGCTTCCCGCTCGGGGCAACCCCCAAGGAGAACAAGGCGATGGAGGCGCGCCGCGCGCTGCGCGACGGCGCCAAGGAGCTGGACATGGTGATCAACATCGGGGCGCTCAAGTCGGGCGACTACGACACCGTGTACGAAGACATCCGTTACGTGACCGAGGCCGCTCACGAGAGCGGCGCGTTGCTGAAGGTCATCATCGAGACGGCGCTGCTCGAGGACGAGGAGAAGGTCATCGCCTGCGAGCTGTCGCGGAAAGCGCGCGCTGACTTCGTCAAGACGTCCACGGGCTTCTCGAAGGCCGGCGCCAACGCCCGGGATGTCGCGCTCATGGCGCGAGCCGTGCAACACAAGCTAGAGGTGAAGGCTTCCGGAGGCGTCCGCAGCCTCTCCGACGCCAACGCCATGGTCGCCGCCGGGGCGACGCGAATCGGCGCGTCGGTGGGGATAAAGATCGCGAGAGAGGCTCGAGGCGAGAAGGTCTCGGGCGGATCCGGCAGCGGATACTAGGGTAAAGCGCCTTTGCGCCACACAACACTCGCTGGCGATGGCCAGCTTTTGAATCAAAGCGTACGCAACTGTTAGGAGACAATGATGGCAACTGAAGCGTTGGGCATGATCGAATGTCGTTCGTTCGCAGCGGTGGTCGAAGCCGCCGATGCGATGGTCAAAGCTGCTCGCGTCGAGCTGGTGCAGTATGAGAAGACCGGTGGTGGCTATGTCACGGCCGTGGTTCGTGGTGACGTCGCCGCCGTCAAGGCCGCGGTCGAAGCGGGCACCAATGGGGCTGGCCGGGTCGGCGAGATCGTCAGCACCCACGTCATCGCGCGTCCCCACGCCAACGTGGACTTGATCCTTCCGCTGGGCCGCACAGAGCAGGCAAGCAAGCAGCTCAAGGGCAAGTAGCTCGGAGTCTCGCTGGCGTCACGCCCTGAGCGCGTGACCACACGTCGGCGAGCTCTACCTTCAGCTGGCTCTACCAGCCCCAATTGAGGAGGCCGGCCATGCTTCTCGCGAAGGTGATCGGGACAGTAGTGTCTACGCGAAAGGACCCAGGAATCTCGGGATTCAAGCTTCTGCTGCTGCAGAACTGCCATCCCGAGACGCTGGAGCCGGGTGGATTCGTGGTCGCCGCGGATGCGGTGGGCGCTGGCGTGGACGAGTACGTGCTCTACGCCACCGGCTCGTCCGCGCGGCAGACGGAGATGACGCGCAATCGACCGTGCGACGCGGTGGTCATGGCGATCGTCGACGAGTGGGCCATCGACGGCGCTCAGATCTATGGCAAGTACAGCCCGGATCATGGCTACGGCGACACGGAGTAGCGCATGCCCCTCGACCCGAACGCGATTCGACAGCTGGCGCAGGCCATCGCGGCCGAGATCGGAGCCGCCGCGCCGATCGCCAGCGCCGGCGACGGAGGCTCCTCCGCCGGCTTGGGCGATGGCGTCTTCAGCACCATCGATGATGCGGTCAACGCCGCTCGACGAGCGTTCTTCGCGTACGACACGATGGGCTTGGGGATTCGCTACAAGGTCATCGAGGCGATGCGGCAAGTCTGTCGCCGGGAAGGTCGCGCGCTGGCGGAGCTTGCACACTCCGAGACGGGATTGGGGCGGGTCGAGGACAAGGTCATCAAGAACCATGTCGTCACCGAGCACACCCCTGGGCCGGAGATTCTGGAGCCCCGTGCCCGGTCGGGAGACCGCGGTCTGATGCTCACCGAGCCGGCGCCTTTCGGCGTGATCGGCGCGATCACGCCGGTCACCAACCCCACCTCGACGATCATCTGCAACGCGATCGGCATGCTCGCGGCCGGCAACTCTGTGGTCTTCAATGTCCACCCGTCGGCCAAGAAGGTCTCGATGCACAGCATCCAGATCCTGAACCGGGCCATCGTGAGCGCTGGGGGACCTCCGGACCTGCTGACCTGCGTCGCCGAGCCCACCATCGAGTCGGCCGGGCAGCTGATGCACCACCCGCTGATTCGCCTGCTCGTGGTGACCGGCGGCGGTGGCGTGGTCAAAGCCGCGATGAACTCGGGCAAGCGAGCGGTGTGTGCGGGCCCCGGCAATCCGCCCGCGGTGGTCGACGCCACGGCCGACATCGACCAGGCCGCGCGCGACATCGTCCACGGCCACTCATTTGATAACAACGTCATCTGCGTCGACGAAAAAGAGTGCGTCGTCGTCGACGCCGTCGGCGATCAGCTCATCGCGGCGATGCAGCGTCACGGCGCGGTCCTGTGGCCCAAGGGCGACTTGAAGCGGCTGGAGAGCGTCATTTTCAAGGAGATGGCGGGGCCACGCGGCCACGCGAAGATCAACCGAGACCTCGTGGGCAAGGACGCGTCGGTGATCCTTGGCAAGCTCGGGGTGAGCGCCGGGCTTGAAGCGCGCTGCATCCTGGTCGAGGTGGACAATGACCACCCGCTGATCTGGACCGAGCAGATGATGCCCGTCCTGCCGGTGACGCGGTCGCCCAACGTGGACGCAGCCATCGAGCTCGCGGTGCAAGCCGAAGGCGGCTGCTTTCACACGGCCAGCATGCACAGCCACGATCTGCGGGCGCTGTCGAAGATGGCCCGTGAGTGCAACTGCAGCATCTTCGTCAAGAACGGTCGCTGCGTCGCTGGCCTGGCGGCGGGCGGCGAAGGGTGGACCTCCTTTACGATCGCCTCGCCAACCGGTGAGGGCTTGACGACCGCTCTCTCTTTTTCGCGTTGGCGCAGGTGCACCCTGGTCGACCACTTCCGGATCGTGTGATCTGACTATTGGCGAACACTCCCAAACAGCGCGGACCGGCCCTGGCGATGCTCGACATCGACGACGTGCCGCGAGGACTGTTGACCCTGGACCTGCTGGTCAAGGAGGCGGAGGTCGTCGTCTATTCGGCGGGCACCGTGCAGGCGGGGCGGTACCTCATCCTCTTTGGTGGCGAGGTCGCTCCCGTAGAGATGTCCTTTTACCGGGCCGTCGACATAGCCAAGGCGGCGCTGAACGATGGGGTCTTGCTGCCCTATGCGGAGCCGAGAATCGCCCCAGCTGTGCTCGAAGGCGCCCAACGCTGGCCCTGCCCCGGGGACTCACTGGGCGTGCTACAGAGCGGGTCTTCACCCACCATGCTGCGCTGCGTCGACGCAGCGCTGAAGGGAGCTGAGGTGGATCTGATGCAGCTGCGAATCGCGGATGGCTTGGGCGGGCGTGCCATAGCGACGCTGTGGGGGGCGACCCATGACGTCGAGGCGGCGATGGAGTTGGCCGAGCGGGCCGTGCGCAGCGGCGAGCCGGGCGGCTGGTCCGCCCAGACCATCAGGAACGTGGACCCGAGCGTGGCCCAGCGGGTCGGCGAGGGCACCCATTTCTTCCGGGAGTGGCGCGGATGAAGGTCGGACGAGTCATCGGCACGGTGATTTCGAGCACCAAAGCCTCCGGTATGGAAGGGCTGAAGCTGCTCGTGGTGCGCCCCCTCAACAGCCGGCTGGAGCCCGAGCCGGCCATGCCGTTTGTAGCCACCGACGCATCGGGAGAGCTCGGGTACGGCCAGGCGGGCCCCGGCGCGCTCGTCACCTACGAGTCGTCCCGGGAAGCGGCGCTGCTGCACCACCCCCGGTTTGTTCCGGTGGACAAAGCCATCGTCGGAATTATCGACCAGTACGCGGTGGACGGCGCGGAGGACGCGCTATGAGGGTCGGCGTCGTCATGGGGACGGTGGTGAGCGCCCAACAGCACCCCTTCTACGACGGGCGCAAGCAGCTCGTGGTGCGCTACACGCAGCCAGACGGAAGCTTCGATGGCGAGGCCTACGTCGTGGCGGTCGACATCGTCGGCGCCGGGGTGGGAGAGACCGTGTTGGTCAAAGATGAAGGAAACTCAGCTCGGCAGCTGCTGAGCACGGACGCGTACGGGCCGATTCGGTCCGTCATCGTCGGCATCGTCGACTCGGTCGACGTCGTCGAAGGCTCATAAAGGACGGACGCAATGGCCAAGACCGACAGCCAATTCCAGCTTCGAACCTATATCTTCATCGATCAGATGCAGCCGCAGCTGGCGCAGTTCATCGCCAAAGACAATCGGGTCTACGATCCGAACGAGTACGACGCCGCGATCATGCTCGAGCTGGCTCCGGCGATGGAGATTCACCGGATGATCGACCAGGCGCTCAAGAGCACCAGCGTCCGGCTGGGATCGGTGGTCACCGAGCGCCGCTATGGGCTGATGCAGATTCAACACCCGGACCAGGGCGAGGTGCTGGCCGCCGGCGCTTCGGTGCTGGAGCAGACGGGGCTGACCCCTACCGACCGTGCGCGGCTGGAGCTTCACACGAACATGGTGATTCGCGGTATCGAGCAGGATCACGCGATCTATTTCACCGGCACCAGCAAGGGGAACATGGTGCTGGCCAACGAGAGCGTGTTCATCCTGGAGGTCTCGCCCGCTGCGTACCTGACCATCGCCTGCAACGAAGCCCTCAAAGCGGCGAACATCAAGCTGATCACCATCCGCCCCTTCGGCGCCACCGGCCGGCTGGTCATGAGCGGCCCCGAGTCGGAGATCGATTCGGGCGTCGAGGCCGCGTTGAGCGTCTTGAAGTCGCTCAACGACGAGCTGGACGAGGCTGGCAAGAAGTAGCCACCGGCCGCGCGGCGCTCGACAACCGCCGAGCCAGCCGCCGGGAGCGTGCGCCCGTCAGCGCTGCGGATTCGCGGCATGCAGCGGCACAGACGTGAATGACCCGGGCTCGCGTTCGCTCAGGCCAGGTCGTCGTGGATCGCGGACTCAGCGTGTGGCTCCGACCACCAGAGCATGAACCCGAAGAACCCAGCGCACAGCAGGTAGCCGACGGCCCAGGTCCAGCCGGTCGCCCAGCCCAGGTCGTAGACGGCGCCGTTGGCGGTGAGGGCGCCCGCGTGGATGAACCCGAAGAACGCGCACGCCGCGCCGATGAGGGCCCAGATGGTGGCCAACTTGAAGGCTCTGTCGATGAGATGGACGCTGATGGCCGCCCAGATCATCGCCGAGATGAGAAAACCCTGAGACAGCGCCACCAGCCCCTCGATGTGTAAACCGGCCTGCACGAAGGCCTCGGGCTTGCCCAGCACGGTCGCCGCCAGACCCCAGTCGCCGGTGGCCAGACCGGCGGCGCCCAGGGTGGTCCCGATGATCATCACCCCCCAGCCAGCGATCGCCGGAAACAGCCCGAACGCCACCCCGGGCGCGTGCTCCTTGGGGACGGTCTGGAAGGCTTGGGCGGTGATGATGATGCCGATCCACAGGACGATGGCCATCCCCGCCTCCATCGGGATGATGCTGTTGATGAGACCGGTCAACCCAAACAAAGCGACGACGGTGAAAAAGATGCCGTTGACGATCGAGTAACCCGAGCGGGCTCCAAGGCCTTTCCACCCCGGGTGGCCGATGTAGATGGTCGTCGGGAAGCACGACCCGAAGAGCGCAGCCACCACCGTCCCCATCCCGTTGACCGCCAGACTCGGGGCGGTGGGGTACGAGTCTCCGGCCGCCTCCGCCGACTCGATGTTCTGGAGCGACCCGAGGATATTGAACAGCCCCATGGGCAGCATAATCGGGACCAGAAAGCCAGTCATCAGGGGATGCTGGAGGCCATCGATCATGTCGCCGATGACCGGAACAGGGAGGTAGAACCCGACGGTCCCCGCTGCTTTGGTGACGTTGGCGGCGTCGACCGGAGAGGGCTCGCCCAGGGCGAAGAGGAGCCACGCCATGCCGCCCCCCAAGATGAGGGCCCAGGCTCCCCCGGGGATGCGGAGCGGCATCTTGGCGTGGGAGAAGTAGGTCGTCAGAATCACACCCAGGGGCAGCATCGCCACCAACGGCGCCTCGAAGGTCTGCATCGCGAAGTCGATGGCGATAAATGAGATGGCGATCCCCGCCAGGGTCGACAGCAGGGCCGCCCGAGGCGTGTGCTTGCGGATGAACTCCGCGACGAAGGAGCCCAGCAACTCGATGACACCGCTGACCAGACACGCCGCCAGGCCCACCTGCCACGCCAAACGCGCCGCCTCCTCGGGTGACGCTCCCTGTTTCACGGCGAGGGCTTTGACCGGCGCCATGACCAGAAAGACATATGCAAACAGCGACACCGTGTTGATCCCATACGGGAGCGCGGTCACATCGGTGCGACCCTGTTGTGCGGACAGCCTCCGCGCTTGCCACGAGTAGTAGACGTTGCCGATGAGGATCGACAGCGCCGCGCCGGGAAGGATCGTCTCCAACACCAGCTCTTCGCCGAACCCCAAGACCCCCGTGCAGAGCGCGAGAATCAAGAGGAACTGGATGAGGTTGTCGATGACGAGGCCGAAGAAGCCGTCGAGATCGCTCGCCACCCACCAGGGCTGCGGGGTACCGGGGGAGCCTGTGGCCATGGGGTCTCCTGCTCAGCGACGTCAGCCCGAATGATTCACGGTACTGCGAACGAGGGGTTAGACACCGATAGCACGGTTCTGCTGAGATGGCGCCTGGTCCAACCGGCGAAAGCGTCGGTGCTGAGCCCGCCCCCGAGAGGCACAGCTGACGTCAGGCACTATCGGTCCACGCACCGGATTGCACGTGGGCTACGCAAATCTTGCGCCCCTGCGCGTCGGCACCAAAGTCAGCTGCGTCGCGCTACCCTGTATATTCGCGCCTGCCGCGTGTCGCGCACGGGGCGCGACACCCCACCCGCGCGTGACGGTATGATCTTTGCTTGAACAGCGGACCGGCATGGGTGCTGCATCCGGAGCGGCGGCACAAGGGGAGTACGTAGTGAGTCTGGTCCAAACCCTTCTCGATAGCATCACCGTTGTGGGACGCCGCGCACTGCCAGCGCTGCTGCTCGTGGCTGGACTACTGGTGGCGCACCCTGCCCTGGCGCTCTGCGGCGACGACGTCTGCAACTTCTCGGAGACGTGCGCCAACTGCCCGCAAGATTGCTGCCCTGGTCCCGACGTGCCGTGCGGCGACGGGATCTGCACCGACGGCTCCGAGGATTGCAGCAGCTGCAGCTTCGATTGCTGCGACGCGGGCATCTGCGGTGATGGCGTCCTCAATGGCGGGGAGGCCTGCGACGACGGGAACACGACCCCCGACGATGGCTGCGACGTCAGCTGCGGTTTCGAGCTGCGCCTGAGCTGTGGTGCCGAGGTGAACCAGCAACATGCCGTGTGGCTTCGGGGCGGCGACGCCAGCGGCCCCGAGGTGACCTACTGGAACAACGTCGCCCGCGCCCAGAACTTCAGCGACGCGCCCGAGACCACCACCCCGGAGCTGGTGGTGGACGTCGTCAACGGCCACCCTGTGTTGCGCTTCGAGCCGCAGGACGGCTTGGAGGAGGCGACCCAGTGGGGCGGTTTCCGAGACCACGTCATCATCGCCGTCATGACCGCCAGCGGCAGCGCCGCCGCCGAAGGCCACCTGTTTGCACCCCGGAACCTGGGGAACCACCGGCTGACGGTGACGACCGACCCGGACGCCACCTATCACAAGGCCACCGCGGGCCCGAGCGCGATCACCGCCGGTCAGATGCACATCCTCACGGCCACCGTCAACACGGTCCCGTTCGCGTTGGACGTGCTGATCGCGTCCGAGATCTCCGTGGACGGCGCCTCCACGGGAACCCCCTTCGCCGAGCTGGTCTCGACCTACGAGTGGTCCCACGAGGTGGGCATGGAGATCGGCAACGACAACAGCAACGCCGCGGGCTTTCATGGCGACCTGGCGGAGCTGATCGTGTTCAAGCGCGGGCTATCCGACGCCGAGCTCGACGAAATCCACACCTACCTGGCCATCAAATACGGCATCACCATGCCCGTCGCCAACTACGTGACGTCGGATGGGTCGGTGCTCTTCGACCAGGTGGGCTTCCCGCTGGCCGTGGCTGGCCTCGGGCGCAATGACTGCACAGGGTTGAACCAGGACGAGGGGGTCAGCAACGTGGACTCGGTGGTCAGCGTG
This sequence comes from Myxococcales bacterium, assembly GCA_014239625.1. Taxonomy (GTDB): domain Bacteria; phylum Myxococcota_A; class UBA9042; order PHBI01; family JAAZYN01; genus JAAZYN01. The sequence goes on from JAAZYN010000031.1 coordinate 11,923, forward strand.
AGCGCTGCCGAGTTCGGGATCGAGGATGGACAGTATCTGCTCTGGGGCGCCAACGCCCTGACCAAGACGACCCAGGACATGACCGCGGATTTCGGCTGCGCTGGCCAACGCTTCGGGCGCGTCTACCGCTTCGCGAACCGAGGCCCTGGAGGCCCCGTCGGCGCTGTCAGAGTCGTGGTGGATCTGAACGGCTTTGGGCTGGACACCGCCACCCTGAACGCGGTGCGGTTGTTGGTCGATGACGACGTCGACTTCACCGACAGCGCCAACAGCTACATCGGCACCGAGGTGAGCCCTGGCGTGTATGGGTTTTCCAATGTCATCCCGGATGACAACGCCTACTTCACGGTCTTCGCGTGTCCGGCCGCCACCTGCGCCAACGGAATACGCGAGGGGAGCGAAGCCTGTGACGCCGGCAACATCATCAACGGCGATGGGTGCGACGACTCGTGCAACCGGGAGGTCGAGTTGCTCTGTGGTGGGGGTGCCCAGCACGACTTCTGGGTCCGAACGCAGGGGCTGTCGGCGGGCACCGCCGTCGGCTGGAACGACGTGGGAGGGCCGAGCAACCTGGCTCCCCTGGCGGGGACCACGGCCCCTCCGGTGACCCTCGGCGTGGCCAATGGCAACAACGCCATCTTCGTCTCCGGGGATGCAGGTCTTGGTTATCCGGCGTTTTTCGGAGGATTCACCGACCACACCCTGTTCGTCGCGAGCCTCGCGCAGCCCCCTGACGGGGATGGACGCCACATCCTATCGAGCAGCGGCGCGACGCCGGATCGGGCGCTGAAAATCGACGGCGCGGACCTGCGGTACGGGTCCGGGTCGACCACGGTCGAGACCGACACCCCCTATGTCTTTACGGCGCGCACTCAGGTCGACAACGGCACGGACGCCGCGACGGAGCTCTTCGTCAACGGGGTGGTGGGCGACGTGAGCGTGGAGACGACCCCCGAGGGCTATGTCTGGTCGTCCACCGGCGGCCTCGTGGTGGGCAACACCGACGACGGGGCCAACGCGCTGAATGGGAACATCGGCGAGGTGGTGCTCTTCAAACGGAGCCTCGATGAGCAGGAGCGCCAGATCGTCGAGACCTATCTGGCCATCAAGTTCGCCCTGTCGATGCCATACGACAGCTATGTCACCCCCGACGGGACGGCGATCTATGGTCACGCGACCCACCCCTTCGGAATCGCCGGCGTGGCTCGCAACGACTGCCAGCAGCTCGACCAGCAACAGGCCGACAGCGTCGACGGCGAATTCTTGGTCGTCACGTCGGACGCGCTGAGCGATGGACAATACGCGCTGTTTGGCCACGACGGGAGCAGCGCGTCGATCGTCCCCTCAACGGTACTCGGCGAATGTAACGAGGTCGCGGTCAAGCGCACCTACCGCGTGGGCACCGGCGGCGCGACCGATGTCCCCGTCAACCTGATCGTCGCCACCGCCACGCTGGGGAGCCCGCAGTTCGACTCCGGCAGCGTGCGCCTGCTCGTAGACGATGACGGAGACTTCACGTCGGGCGCGACAGTCTACACCCCCACCGCCCAGGGTGGCGGCACGGAGATCTTCCATGACGTCAGCGTCTCCCACGGCCAGTTCCTCAAGATCGCGGCGTTCGACGTCAGCCCGGTGGCGAACGACTTCTCACTCACCATCATCGGCACTGGCTGGACGTTCATCCCGCTGGGCGGACACTACACCACCAGCAACTCGACGCAGCCGGTCCAGGCGTTCGGCGCGGCGACCCTGGGAAGTTATCTTGTGAACTCGGCCGACGACGCGGCGTACTACGCCACGACCGAGTACCTGGGGAGCGACAGCTTCCCGTACGAGGTGTGTAACAGCTTTGGCTGCTGCGACATCGGCCTGGTGTCCC
>JAAZYN010000320.1:0-3612 GCA_014239625.1 Myxococcales bacterium
AAGCCACGCCGCCTACTACAGTCAGCACGCGGCCGGCTACCAGTCCGTCGGGCTCAACCCGCACTCGGAGAATCCCGATTGGGCCGAAGGGTATACCGGGGCTGGGATCGGCGAGCGGTTGGCGTTTGCCGGAGTCAGCGGGGCTGGCGGTGGAGCATACGAGGTCATGGCCTTCACGAGCTCGACCGAGGCGGCGATCGATGGCTGGATGGCTACCCTGTATCATCGGATTCCGTTGATTCATCCCAGCGCTGAGCGGTGGGGATATGGCGAGGTGCTCAGCGGGGCGGTCGTCGAGGTAGGCGACTTCATCTACGGACCCACAGGGGCGTCTGCGCCAGCATACTGGCCGCCCCAAGGAGCCACCGACGTGTCGACGACCTGGTGGGGCAACGAGAGCCCTCAACCCCCTCTCCCGACGGGGGAGACGTATCCTAGCGGCCCGATCATCACCCTGTCCTATCCGCTGGGCGGCTCGGGCACACTCGATGGCGCTACCCTGACCGCGAAGGCGTCGGGCGCGCTCGTGCCGGTGATGGTGCGCGACCCGTCCAACGACTCCTGGTTGTCGTCGACCTTCGCGATGTACGCGCTTGATCCCCTGGCGCCGGGGGCGACGTATGTCGTCGAGTTCGAGGGCGCGACAGCAGGCGTTGTGAGCTGGGAATTCACCACCGCCTATTGAGCCGAGGCCGGATGGCCCCAGCGCATCGGCCCCGCTCGTGGGCCTATCCGGGCGGGGGCTGCGTGTCGACCAGCGCGCTCAGGCGCCGCCGCAGGCTGCAGTCTTCAAACCCCTGAGCCAACTCCTGCGCCTGGGCTGCGGTCTGCCGCCCCAGCGGGTTGGCGGGGGCCTTGCCGAGAAGGTAAGACGCCTGAAAGTAATAGCCGAGGATCCGGTAGAGCCTCGGCGCGCCGGAGTCCTCCATGGCCGCGACCGACTCGGCCAGATGGTCCTGACGGTTCTTGCGGGCTGCCTTTATGGCCGCTGGAGACAGCTTCTTCGCTTTGAGCCGATGGCCCTGGGTCTCCACCGCGCCGTACACGTAGCCGACCATCCCTTGGCACAGCGCGGACAGCGAGCCCAGACCCCTGGAGTTGGCCAACTCGAAGGCGTCTGCGGCCACGTTTGCAGCCTCTGTGAACAACGACGCGTCGACGAGACAGAAGGCGCGTCCGAGGGCTGACCCGACGGCTTGGTCGGTGGCGCCGATCCGTTCGAACTGCGCGTGACAGCTGGTGAAGAGGTCCAGCGCTCGATCGGTGTTGCCCTTCAGCAGATTCAGCCAGGCCTCGCCGTGCCGTGCACGCATCATGAGCAACCAGTGGCTGAGCTCCTCCGCATAACGACGAGCTTCATCGTAGGCAAACTCGGCGCGGATGATCTGCCCCGTGTGGAGCAACGTGCGGGCCGCCGCGATGTTGGCTCGCAAGATACCCAGCCGGTCAGAGCACTGGGTCAGCGCCTCCGCGGCCGCCTCGGCGGCGCTACCCGCTTCGGATTCACGCTGAGCCGTCAGCGCGTTGCGCGATCGCTCCAGGTTCAGGAGGCCGCCCTCGCGCACCGCGCCGAGGCGCTCAGCCAGCTCCAGCCCACGCGTGATGAACTCTCGCCCACGGTCGAGGTAGCCCTGCAGGTTGCTGGCGGCTGCAAGTGGCAGCAGGACCTTCAGCTCAAAGTGCTCGTCGTGGGTGTCTCGAGCAAACTGCAGCGACCTCTCGAGGACGGTCATGGCGCGGTCACCGTGACCCTGAAGTCGCCACACGTCACCCAACTCCAGCGCTGCCTCGGCGGCGACTCTCCGATCGGTGGCCAGTTCTGAGGCACGTCCGAACTGGGCTGCCGCCTGACTCAGGTCGCCACGGGACCGCGCCCACTGGCCGGCCTGGACGTGGTACGAGACCGCCCGAGCGGGTGACCCAGCAGCGTCAAAGTGCCAGGCGATGGCCCCGAGCCAGGCGTTGAAGCGCTCGCCGGTGTTGACCGCCAACCAGCGCGCGATCCGCTCGTGGAGTCGTCGCGCCTCCTCGGTGCCCAGCTCGCCATAGGCGACCTCGGCCAACACGGGGTGGGACAGGCGGTAGGCTACGTGACCTTCAAGGGCGTCGTCAGGGCTGGGCTTCACCAGCCCAGCGGCCTCCAGCTCGGCGACATTCGCCGCCGCTTCTGGGTCGCCCGCCTCCTCCAGGAGATCCGTCCAGAACACCTGACCACAGGCCGCCGCCCGCGCCAGCGTCTGGGTACGTGCTGGGGTCATCTGGTCGACGCGGGCCTGCACCAGCCCCCGAACGTCGGTGGGCAGACCGTTGGGGATCACGCCGTTGCGGAGCGTCCATGTGCCTGTCACCGGATCGGCCTGTAGCAGCTTGGAGTCCGACAGCAGGGCCAGGGCCTCCTCGAGCACCAGCGGGACACCACCGCAATGCGTCACGATGGCCTCGGCGTGCTCTCGCTGAACGGAGTCTCGCCGCCCCAGTATCTCGTCGAGGAACACCCGGCCCGCCATCATCGGCAGCGGCTGAAGTGACACCATGGCCTCTGGCGGCGAGACCCAACTCACCTCGTCCAGCAGCGGCTCCGTCGCCGTCACGATGAGGGTGGTGGGTCGCCCGGTCAGGTCGGTCTCGAGGCGGCCGACGATCCCGAGCTCGCGCTCGTTGGCCTCCATCAGGTCCTGGACTACGATCAACAGGGGGCGCGCCGCCGACACCATTCGCAAGAGCTCGGCCACTGCGCGATAGCTCACCTCAGCGGCTAGCGACGCGTCGGCGCCGATCACTTCGGGGACCGCCGCAACGTCCGCCAAGTGCAGCAACCACATCTCGTCGAGAGGCGACAGGGGCATCCCGGTGGTGACGGAGACGACAAACTGTCTCAGCAGCGCTCGCCCCGACTCAGTGCTCGCGCCCGGCCTCAGGCCGGTGACGGATTTGACGAGCTGCCCCAGCATCGACTGCGGCACGGCCGCGCTGTTGCGCGGTGGGATCTGGACCTCGGCGACGACCAGGTCACCGTGTAAGGTCCGCAGCCCGTGGACCGCTTCGCGGAGAAAACGCGCGTGCCCCATACTCGGCTCGGCGGTGACAAAGGCTTTGGTGAGCGTGCGCTCCGCGACCGCCTTGTTGACCGCTTCCCGTATCTGTCGAAGCTCCGCCTCCCGGCCCACGATCGGTCGTTGGAACCTGCCGGTAAGCAGGCGCCTCGAGCGCCGCTTCGACCGGGAGCGCAGCTCCAGCCGAAAACACGGCACGGTCACCGACGCCCGCTGGAACGGCGCGGGGTCGGCCTCGGTGAAGGAGAAGTTCTCTCCCGCGGCCTGCCGAGTGCTCGCGTCGACGAAGATCGTCTGCGGCGGGGCCATGTCGGCCAGTCGCGAGGCGACTACGAGAGAGACGCCCTCGATGGCGTTGATCTGGCCGTCGGTCGGATCGACCTGAATCAGCGCTTTGCTCGAGTCGATGCCGATGTGCAGAGCCAGTGGCGACCCGGTCAGCCGCCATGACTCCGAGCTCGCCTCTTTGACGATCGCCCGCTGGCTGGCGAGCGCCTGCTCATCGCTGGCTTCGGGGTCGAGTAGTATCCGCAATTGTGCTTCGAAGTCTCGGAGCATG
>JAAZYN010000320.1:3622-5329 GCA_014239625.1 Myxococcales bacterium
CGGGCCGGCGGTTCGGGACCGCTGGAGGCACCGAATACACAATAGCGGGTGTCCGGATCCCCCGCCTGGGGGCCAAGGACGAGCGCTCCCGCCTCGTGGTACGCCGCGTCCACCCGTTGGATCACGGTGCCGAGGACAGGGTGCTGCTCCAGAGAAGGGTCCTCGGCCAACATCACCGCGTACTCGGGTACCCCATAGGCCACCGTAGTGATGAGCTTGAGCTGGGTCGGGAGGCCCGGGTTGCCCAGCACCGGGCTCCCACACTGCGTGCAAAAACGGTTCTGCGCCTCCAAGGCGGCACCACAAGCGAAGCAGCGTGAACTCATGAACGCGTCGGTTCTTCCGGGCAAAGGAAGTTGCATGGTCCTAGATAGGGTCGCTCGCGGTCAAGTGGTGACAGGCTCGCGTCATCACCCCCGGCTGCAACCGACTCCACAGCGTACAGGGGCCGATACTCGGTAGGCGCCGGCAGACGCTGTCCAGCGCGCTCAGGCAGTCGCCCGAGGTGTTTGGGAGGAGCAACCGGTCGAACATTCGACGCGGCGCGCGGGCGAGCGCGATGACGCTCGTCCAGACGCCGATGTTCATGGTCACAGAGGCGGATCGTGCCGACACCTCCAGGCGAGCCACGAGTCGGAAATCATCGTCCAGCGTCGAGGCGACGGCCGCTCCGAGGGCGCTCTGTCGCAGCAGAGACGGATGCACCATGAGCAAGCCTCCACTGTCCGTCGGCAAGCCCGTGGCGATGCGTCGCCAGCCGCGTTCGTTGCCGAGGACGTCTCCCTCGCGGGTGGTTCGGTCGACCACGGCGAACACCTCCCGGTTCGGCGCGATCTCCAGCACGTTGGAGGTCACTCGCCACGCGAGAGACTCCCGCGGCTCCCGTTTCGTCGATTGGGAGTGTGGCATCGCGAGGTTCACCGCCACAGCGCCGTCGGTCCGGTAGAGGGTCCCGATGGCGTGGGTCTCCCCTCTCAACGCATCGGCCATCGCGTCGGCCGCCAGCGTCAGCGCTTTGGAAGTGGTCCCTTCCATCGAGAGCATCCAGCGTTGCCCCGCGTTCAAGGACGTGAGCTCGGGCTCGTCGGCCGCCAGGCCGATAAGCCGCACGTGACCGGTGAAGGCCTGCATACGGTCGCGGAGCTCGGCGCTCCGCGCGGTGCGCCCCAGCGCGGACACCAGATCGAGCTGCGGAAGCTCCAGGGAACGGCCAAACTGCCGCTCCACGCGCGTCGCCACCGACGCCAGCGCCAAACGCACCTTGTCGGGTGCCTCCAGGGCGAGGCTAGCGACCCACTCGGAACCTGCGGGCGCCTCGGCGATCCACTGGTGGCCGCGCTGGGTGAACACCTCGGTGAGCTCGGGCCAGTCATCGCTCTGCTCCAGGTGGGCCGTCACAGAGAGCCGCTCGGTGCGGTCTCCAGTGATGTATGACTGCGCTGTGAAGGCCTCGATCCCTTCCACCAACAAGGCGCGCCGCATCGCGATCACCGAGCTGGGGAGGGTCTCCCTGGCTGTCTCTTCACGCAGCGCGTCGTGGAGTGGTCCAGGTGCGAGGTACGCCACGACGTCGCCGGGAGCGCTGGCCTGAACTTCGGCGAGCCGCGCGTAGCCTTGTCGTGTTCGAATCGGTTGCGCAGTGCCGGAGACGCGAGCCTGCAGGAGCTGCGACAGGGTCTCTCGGGGGCCGAGGCTGAAGACGAGCCA
>JAAZYN010000321.1 GCA_014239625.1 Myxococcales bacterium
GGGGGCCGAACTTGTCGACGCAGATCCCCCGCTGCGGGTCATTGGGATCCTGGATGAGGTCGTCACACTTCTCGTTTCCGGTGTTGCAACCCAGGCTCCCGGCGTTGAGCTTGCAGTCCTTGTGACAGCTGGGCGAGGTCCCGATGCCAAGATGACACACGAGGTCGGCTTCGCAGGGGGTGGTGGCGCACGACATCCCGACACCTGCGCCGCCGGTGCTGGGCACACAGCGCCCCGCGATGGTGGAGTTCCAGCTCTGCCAGAACCAGTCGCACACGAAGCTCTCCGGGCATCCCGTCAGGCCCGCCCCGGCCAACGGCTGACAGTCATAGCCACAGGCACCGTAGCTCGCGCTGGCGGTGGGGTACTGGCACACCAGGCCGTCACCACAGTCATTGTTGGCCTCGCACTGACCTCCTGTGGCGGATCCCTCACACCACCCCGCGGTGCATTGGGTCCCTCCGGGGCACGCCGGGTTGCCACCGCCGCAGGGCTGTTTGCAGGTGCCGCTCTCGCAGTAGGAGCTGAGGCATTCGGTGGCGTAGAGACAGGCCGCGCCGTTGGGCTTGGTCCCCGGGGGGACGCAGATCACGTCCTGGAGACACTGGCTGCCCGGCGGGCAGGAGCCGCCGTTCTGGCCGCACGGCAGCGTGCACACGCCCGTCCCGAGGGCCAGGTTGTCGACGCAAAAGGCGCTCTGGCACTCGGTGTCTGCGCTACACGCCGCGCCATACGGTTTGCTCCCCGCGACCAGGCAGTAGCCGGCGCTGCAGACAAATCCGCCGCCGCACTGTCCGTCGTTGGAGCACTGTGTCGAGCAGAACGCGGACTCGCTGGTGACCAGGCAAATTTGGCTGGCGCACGTCTCGTGGCCATAGCACGGCTGCCCCATGGAGATGTTGCCGCCGGCCTGAGAGCAGAACTCGTTGTCCGGATAGCACTGCGCCACCGCCGGGTTGCCCACGTTGACGCAGCTGAACCCGTCGGGGCAGTTGGCGTCGCTGCTGCAGTCCTCCATGCAATACGCATAGCCATCGAACTGGCCCCCCCAGTTCCAGCAGTTACCGTCGTTGCAGTCGTCACCCGAGTTGCAGGCGTCGCAGCTCACTCCGCCGGAGTACGCTCCCTGCGGGTACAGAAAACAGGCGCCTTTCTGGTCGTCGCCGGAGAGGCTCCGGAGCTCGACCCCGCCTCCGCTGAAGAACATGGTGGCGTCGGAGTGGCGGCTGTGATCCAGGCCGATGGAGTGGCCAATTTCATGGGTCGCGACCCCCTGCACGTCGCTGTATCCGGACAGGTCGATGCTCGACGTGGTCCAGTTGATGTCGACCGCATTGAACACGATGACGTTGCTGTTGATAGTCCCGTTGAACGAGGTGTCGGACTGGGAGAACGCGGCGGCGTCGCCGACGCTGGGGTCCCATTGGTTCTCTTGAACATAGACGTAGATCCCGCTGTCCGGATTCGACGCCGAGTAGCCCTCGTAGCTGAACGTGATCGACGTGCAGATCACGGCCGCCCACGCCTCAAACGCGGCCTGCAGGGCCGACTGAAACTCGGCGGGCTGCATGCCGGGCATGGTGCTCGTCGACAAACGCCAGCTGACGTTGTCGCTGGGCCAGGTCGTGGTCTCGGCGCTGTTCCAGTGCTTGATGACGTCAAACGCCTGCGCACCTGGTGCCAGCGCGACGAGCGTCAACGTCATGACCGCCATGGGGAAAGAGCCCTTCACGGCAGCCTCCCTTCCGCTCGGAGCGTGGACGTCACGCGGGCGCGAAGCTCTCCCAGGGTGACCCGGTCGGGTGCGCTGCCCCGCGCGGGTCCGGGTGGAGCTCTCAGGGTCAACCCGCCGACACCACGGGCGACCACCGGCTCCGACGCGGTGCGCCGGTCCACGTGATACAGGCCCTGGGCCATGCCCACCAGGAAGTGTAGGCCGTCCGCGGTTCGGGCGAAGGTCAGGATCTCGTCGCCGATCTCCACCGGCGCGGTGCCCACGACCATCGACAGCACGCCGTCCAGCTCACCGCCGATCTGCCGCAGCACCACCAGCTCACCGGGACTCTCGACACCCCACAGGACCTCTTCGACCTCGATCAGCGATTGGGTGTAGACGCGACCCCAGCGAGCATCGTAGACGACGTCCTGGTCGATGACCGTCCCGCGGACGATGCTCTGCGCGGAGGTGGTCATCGAGCTGAGACTGAACGCGCGGACGATCGTCGCGCCCGCCTGTGGGCTCGGCAGCGTCGCCGCCAGAACGCAACATGCGCAGGTAAGCGCCAGGGTCGTGAGCTTCCTCATCGTTACCTCTCGAGCAGACGTGCACCGCGTGGGAGATCGCGGGCGGCAGACTATAGGTCCGGGACGCGCTGGATGCCAACCATGATCCGCCCCGCCTCGTCTGGCGCCGCGCTGCTCTACGAGCCGCCCCTGACCCGAGGCCGTCTGGTCAGGCGGTACAAGCGCTTCCTCGCCGACGTGGCGTTGGACGAGGCCGGCCAACACGTGGTGACCGCTCATTGCATGAACACTGGCGCGATGACGGGATGCGATGTGGCGGGCAGCGAGGTCTGGCTGTCCGAGCAGGACCTCCCTCATCGCAAGCTCAAGTGGACCTGGGAGATCGCGACCTACGACGGGGAGACCATCGGCATCAACACCCAGCTACCCAACGCGTTGGTGAGCCTGGCGATCGAGCGCGGCGCGATCGGAGAGCTCCGGGGTTACGCCACGGTGACCCGTGAGGTCACCGCGCAGGGTACGCGGGGGCGGTCAGCGCGCTTCGATATCCTGGCCCGGGACCACGCCAGCGATCCTCGCCGTTGTTGGGTCGAGGTCAAGAGCGTCACCCTCGACGATGACGGCTGCGCGCGCTTTCCAGATGCCCCCACGGATCGTGGTCGGCGGCATCTACAGCTGCTCGGCGAGCTCGCTGCGGCCGGAGATCGCGCCGTCGCCTTTTACCTGATTCAACGCTCGGCGCGCTGGTTCGCGCCTGCTCGCGCGATCGACCCGCGGTATACGCGAGCCCTTCAAGCGGCCGCCCGCCGGGGGGTCGAAGTGGTGGCCTACAGGGCCGAGGCGACGCCTCGAGGTGTCTATCTCTTGCATCCTCTCCCCGTCGCGCTAACGTTAGATGACGAACGGAGCACGCGCGAAGCGATTGGCACCGCGTCGAGGAGAGGCACGACATGACCGCCGCACGCTTCAGCACACGGTTGCTCTGCACGCTAACGCTGCTCTGTGGGACGGCGCTGGCCGCTCAGGCCAAATCGCTGGCCCAGCACTGGGGGCAGATCTACGCGGTCGCCTTCAGCCCGGACGGCACGCGAGTCGCTTCGGCCAGCGCCAGCCACGTGTTGGTGCACGACATCGCCACGCGAAAACAGCTCTCTCGGGTTGGCCTGCAGCACGGACCGCGCTGTATCGCCTTCGCCCCCGACGGCGGGCGGCTCATGGTGGACGCCAGCGTAATCGACGTGGGCTCGTCGCAGGTCGTGGAGACGCTGAGCAAGGGCGTTGATGCCGGCGTCAAACTCAACGCGTTGGCGTTCGCGCCGGACGGCACGGCGGTCGCGATCGCGCCCCTCAGCGGCGCCGTGAAGCTGATGGCGCCCACGGGAGGGGAGCTGCTGCACACCCTCAACGGTCACAGCGGACCGGTCCGCGCGCTGGCGTTCTCTCCCAATGGGGACGTCGTCGCGACGGCCAGCGGAGATCGGGTCCGCTTCTGGAGCGTGAAGTGGGGCAAGGTCGTCGGCGACTTCCACAGCGATCTGAAAGACATCCGCGCCATCGCGTTCGATCCGTCGGGGGCGTCCCTCGCGGTCGGAGGTCCGGGCGCGAGCGTAGAGGTCTGGAGCGTGGAGGGGCAACGCAGGCTGCGCACGGGCGCCACGGGTGGTGGGAGCATCGCCACGCTCGCCTTCTCGTCGGACGGCAAGGCCCTGGTGGGCGGCGGGACCGGATCGAAGATCCTCTTGTGGGACGCGACCACGCTGAGGGTGACGCGGACCGTCGCGCGAAAAGGCGGCGGCTCGGTCACGGCCTTGTCTCTGGCGCCAGACGGCCGTCGCGCGTTGGTGGGCGACACCACCGGCACGGTCCGGCTCATCGAGATCATGCCGCGCTAGCGTCGTTCGCAGGTTTCCTTGCCGTTCGGCCGAGACCGGGCTACGTGATCGAGCATGAGCCTTCGACGACGACTCGGCGCGCGACTGAAGCGTGTTCATCCAGCCCTGGTGAGCTCGGCAGAGCGTCAGATGCATCGGGCGCTGTTGTGGCGCACCGGGGGCAGGAGTCTGTTCGCGGACACCCGGGTCAGCCGCCTGCACTACTACGACATCGCGGGCTCGGGGCCGCTCGGGACCGTCGTCATGTTCCACGGAGCGTCCCAGGGAGCGGTCCACTACGGGCGCGTCATGGTCGCGTTGCTGCGCTGCTACTCCCGCATCATCGCGGTGGATGCCCCCGGCCATGGCCTGAGCGGCGCCCCGCCCCAGATGAACGCGGATGTGTTGGCCGATGGCGTGACGGAGCTCCTCGACGAGGTGCTCGGCCGGTCGTCGTCGGTCGTCTTCGGGACCTCGCTAGGGGGCGCGATGGCGCTCAAGTACGCGTTGGCGAGACCCGAGCGCGTCTCGAGCGTGTGCGTCCTGTCGCCGGCCGGGGCGCCGCTTTCGGAGCGGGAACGAGACGCCTTGATGCGGACATTCGAGATGCGCCGCCACAAGGACGCGACAGCGTTCATGCGGCTGGTCACCCATCGCCCTTCGATGTTGGCCCCCCTCGTGGCGGTCGAGACGCGCCGTCGCTTCCGCAGCGCGCCTATGCGCCAGCTCTTCGACTCCTTCGTCACGGGGGAGTCCGAGCTCAGCGGAGGGGAGATCCGTGGATTGGTGCCGCCGGTGCGCTTGCTTTGGGGTCGCCGGGAGCGCGTGCTGCCGCCATCGAGTCTCGCCTTCTTTCGACAGCATCTCCCGGTCGCCCGGCGGGTCATCGTCGAGCCTCCCCACTTCGCGCACGCGGCGTTTCTGGAGTTCCCCACGGAGGTCGCGGGGCATATCGCGCTCAGCGGGCAGGCTGCGGCGAGCTGGTCAGAGCGACGACGAGCGGCCGAAAGTCGGCTCGACCCCCTCTCGGAGGGCCGTCGCGTCGTCGACATCCGCTCGCACCGGATGTCGAATCGCCCAGCCGAGCGTGTCGCGAACACCGAGCGCGAACCCCAGGCCGGCAACGGGGAGCTGGCCTGACCTGATGGAGCCGGTCAGTTTGGTTGAACGCGAGATTCGCCAGGCGATTGCGTCGCTGGCAAGGCGCGA
>JAAZYN010000322.1:0-2218 GCA_014239625.1 Myxococcales bacterium
CGCACGCGAGATCCTTGCCAGGAGCTGCATCTCCTCCTCCGCGGTGAAGCGCTCGCCGCCCAGCAGGGCCATGTCCCCGATCGAGGAGGAGGTGATGGCCTCGACGACGGCGGCGCCGCGGCTACGGAGCCAGAGGCACCAACACGCGGTCGAACCACTCGATGAGGGGTTCAGCGACCGCCGGCTGGCTTCGGAAGCCCACGTAATAGTCCGGGCGCACGACGTAGAGCGCGTCCGACCGCACCCCGAAGTGCGCGTGCACCCTTCCATCCACGTCCAACAAGACCGGGCCGCTCCAGTGAAGGGCGGCGGGCTGCTCCTGATGTGGCAACACCATCACGACCCTCACCGCGTCGCCGTAGCGCGCCCCCAGGGCCGCCCCGAGGTCTGCCATGTTTCGGTAACCCTCCGGAGTGTCTGCCGCTCCGTCGAAGAGCAGCACCGTGTGAGCGGCACCGGTGAGCGACGCATAGAGTCGCTCGAGCCCGTCTTCGCCCAGGTCGAGGTCGGCCAGCCGCTGCCCGGGGGCCGGACCGCCCCCGAAGGCGAACCAGTCGCCCACGCTCGGGGTCTCGCTCTCGGCGTCGCGGCCGACATTGGCCTTCAGCAGAGAGCTTCGGTGCTGGCCGACGATGGAGCTGTGGCCGTAAGCCAGACTCAACCCCGAGACCAGCTGACTGCCGCGGGACTGGACCGCCTGGAAGCTCGTCATGATGGGCATCATAAGGTTTCGGATGGTGGTCAGCATCGGGTTGCCAGTGATCATCAACCGGCCAATTTTGGCCGCCGCCTTGACCGTCGCGGCCGCCCGCGGGCGTCGCTCTTCCTCGTACGAGTCCAGGACATCCGCTCGCGCACGGCGGGTGCACACCAGGCCCAACTTCCAGCCCAGGTTGTAGCCGTCCTGCATCCCCAGGTTCATCCCCTGGCCCGCCGTAGGCATGTGGATGTGCGCCGCATCGCCCGCAAGCAAGACCCTGCCCACCCGGTACTTCGGCACGATCCGCGAGCTGACTCGGTACTGCGTCATCCACGACGGGTTGCTCAGCTCCAGCTCCAGGCCACCGTAGCCGGCCAGGCGCTCGAAGGTCGCCTGATCGGGCTCGGGAGCCTCACCGTGGATGACGCCCTCGACACGGTAGTGCGAGCCCTCCGTTGGCGGCACCGGGCAGACGAACACGGTCGCCCGAGGGGAGATGAACGCCGCCCCCTCGTCACCGACGTTGTCGTCCCACGCCACGTCGAAGGCGCCTACCAGAAAGCACTCCGGCATCCCGTGCCCCTCGAAGTCGAGGCCGAGCTGCTTTCGCACCGTGCTGTGCGCGCCGTCGCACCCGACCACCCAGTCGTAGCGCCTCTCCTCCAACTGCCCATCGACGCGCTCGAGGGTGACGGTCACCTGGTCGTCGGACTGCTCCAACGACCGCAGCCCCACGCCGCGACTGACACCGCCCCCCGCAGCCTCCAACCGCTCGGTCAAGAGCCGCTCGGTCTCCGGCTGCGGCAGCGCCAACATGTATGGGTACCGGGACGGCAGGCGATCGAAGGGGATGTGCCCGCGGCGTTTTCCCGCGCTGAAGATGTTCATCGCCCGAAGAGGGCGCCCACGTGCCACGAAGAGGTCGGCCAGGCCCAGGTCCTCGAGCAGCTCCATGGTCCGCGCGTGGACGATGATCGCCTTGTGCACACTGCTCGCCGCGGTGGAGTGATCGATGATGTCGAACCGAGCCCCCTGCCGCTGCAGCTGGTTGGCGAGGGTCAGACCGGTGGGCCCGGCGCCGACCACCAGGACGCTGGGGTTCGTAGGGTGCATGTGATGCCTGGTGTGAATGTCCCGATGCCCATCCGAGGCGCGTCGGACATACGAGACTCGATCTCCGTGAACACTATCGCACAGCGCTTCGAGAGGCGCCAAGCGTCCACGCCCCCCGTCACACGTCCGCGACACGGCGTTCGGGGCTCTTCGGCCTCCGGCTCCGCGTTGGGCCTCCCCGAACCAGCGTCTATCATGCGCCGGCCTGCCTCGGCCTGGAACGGGGGCCTCCCGAGTCCACGTTCGACCGCTGACCTGTTCCATCAGTTCGCCCGGGTGCCGTGAGCCTCGACCTGCTCGAGCGGGTCCACCCATCGGCGGCCAAGCCGACCGCGCTCGCGCCCTATGATTCTTAGCCCGCATTTCTCACCAGAGTTCGAGCGAAACCGAGGAGGGGTAGGTGAT
>JAAZYN010000322.1:2225-5317 GCA_014239625.1 Myxococcales bacterium
GGCGGGGTCAATTCAAGGAGGCCCAAGGCAGAGCTGGGCCGAAAGAGCCCCGGAGAGCGTTACGGGACGTTCCACGCGGTAGTTAGCCCGCATTTCTCACCAGAGTTCGAGCGAAACCGAGGAGGGGTAGGTGATACGAGCGTGGCGCGGACCGGAGCCGGCCGAGTCGTACTGGCCGTACGTCGCAGGTCGGCGGAAGCGAGCACGCGCTCGTAGCGCCTGCCCATCCGAAGGTTGCAGCCGAAGTCTGGTGAGAAATGCGGGTTAGGCGAGGGCCTCTCCGGCGGCAAGTACGCGGCCATCCCAAGAAATGCTATGAGCGGATATGCCCAACGCCAACGCCTACTTTGAGATCGCCGACGCCCGGTTGACGTTCCTGCGTCAGCAGGCCCTGGAGATCCTGAACGCGAGCAAGCTGTACAGCGAGAGCGCCGATAGATTCGGCGCGTTGCTGCACCGGACCTGGCGGGAACTCATCGGGTACCTGCTGCCCGAGGTAGACACCGCCACCTTGACCGCGCTCCAAAAGCGCCTGGGCTATCCGGGGTTACTGCCCATTCGCGTGGACTTTCAGACCAAGCTCCGCGCAGCGGTCGAGCGCAAGCTCGAGCTGGAGCGCCTGGACGAGGTCGCCCATCGCGCGATCGTCGAGGCGCCGCTGCAGGATCAGCTGAGCGAGATCGATGAGCCCCACCAAGCCATGAAGAACTCCGTGGAGTGGTGGCAGGACAACCTCCGACATGCCGACTTGACGTCCCGAGGATACTTCGGCCCGCGCCCTGACACGGGCATCGTCGCCCGGCTCCAGAACTGGCGAACCGCGTCATTTTTGATGCGTGACGCGGAGCGCCACTTCAACGTCCGTTTCGAGCGCGCTGCGGCGATGCGTGACCACTACATTAGCCTGCTTGGAGACTTCGAGCCGCTGGCGGAGCTGAAAACAGAGCTCGAGCGGCAGCTGGAGCACATCACGGCGCTCAACGACGAGCACGCTGCGTTGACCAGGGCGCCGGTGGAGATGGGGCAAGACCTCTACAGACGCCTCGGCGAAGCGCTCCGCGACCACGTGGAGTCCGCGCCGACGGAGGCGCTGTACGACGCCGCCACCGGTGACGAACACTTCATCATGTTCCTCAAGAAGCTCAAGGGCCTGGAGAAGCAAGAGAGCTACCTGCGGGAGCTCCGCGTCACGCGCATCAAGTCGCTGCAGGCTTCGGTCGCTCAGCAGATCTCCAAGCTCGAGCGAAAGGTGCGCAAGCGTCGCAACAAACATTGGCGCGGTAAATTCAACCACGTCAGCCAGTCGGAGTACGACGGGCTCGCCAACTTCAAGGCCGACAAGTGGGCCAAGCGGCACACTCGGCTCACCAAGCTGCGAACCCGGATCGACGACTTCGACCGCTATGACGATGGCAGCTTCGGCGACCACTTTCTGTGGTGGGACGTCATGACCAAGCGGGCGCCGGCGGACGACCTCTACGAGGTGAAGACGTATCGCGAGCGCTACGGCGACTTCGCTGAGGATCATCCGCACGCCTTGCTCGAGTCCGCGTTGGGTGAATGGGCCGCGGAGGACGAGAGCTTGATGGCCGAGGCCGCGGATTCGATGGCCGACGACATGATGTCCGGCAGCGACCACTGGCCGGCGGATGCGTCCTGATGTCCCGCCCCAAGCGCATCGTCTGTTACGCCATCAACGGCTCCGGTCTGGGGCACGTGACGCGGCTGCTCGGGGTCGCCCGGTGGATGCGCCGTATCGTCACCTGGCTGGACGGCAAGCCCCCGGAGATCTTCTTCCTGAGCAGCAGTGAAGCGCCACAGCTCACCCTGGCGGAGGGTTTCCCGACGTTCAAGCTGCCGAGTAAGACCGCCGCCCGAGGCGCCGGTATGGACATGGTCGAGTATCGGCGTCTCGCCAAGCACTTCATCTGGAACACCCTGGGCGTGTTCAGGCCGGATCTCCTGGTCGTCGACACGTTCCCGTCGGGGAGCTTCGACGAGCTCTTCCAGGTCCTGGACGGCCCCTTCGGCAAGGCGCTGGTGCTGCGCGAGGTAAAGCCGGAGTACGCGGCCCGACCCACGTTTCGCGCCGCCTTGAAGCTCTACGACAGGGTCATCGTCCCGTCTGACGAGGCCGCCGTCGAGCGCATGCAGCTCCCCCGCGGGCTGAGCGTCAAGCCCGTCGGCAAGCTGGTCCACGTCGACCCCCAGGAGCTCCTCTCCCGGGCCGCGGGTCGTGCGGAGCTCGGTCTGGGCGCGACGGATCGGCTGGTGTACCTGAGCGCGGGAGGTGGCGGAGACGTCACCAGCGCCGACGTCCTCCAACAGACCTGTCGGGCGTTGGTCGCCGCGCAGTGCAAGGTGCTCGTCGGCGCCGGCCCCCTGTATCGCGGGCCTCGCCTCCGCGGTGAGGGCATCCTGTGGTCCACCGAGCCGCGCCTCGCGCGACTGTTCAAGGCCTGCGACGTGGCCATCTCCGCGGCCGGCTACAACACGTTCCACGAGCTCATGCTGGCGCGGGTCCCGACGATCTTCCTGGCCCAGGACAAGGTCGCCGACGACCAGGCCGCGCGCGTACGGCGGGCGGTCCAAGCAGGCGCTGGGCGGTCCGCGTCGACCCCGGAGGGCGCCGCCGCCGCCGCCGTCGAGTTCCTCGACGACCCGGCCGCGACCGCGCTGATGGCGGACGCTGCCGCTGCATTGATGCCTCACAACAACGCTGACCGCTGCGCCCGGCTGCTGTTGTCGCAGCTCTACCCTGCCGACCGTCTCGACCGCGCAGCCCAGGCCCTGGCCCCCGACTTCGTGCATCGCATCGAGCACCTCGTTGCCGACCACAGCCACGTGTATGGCCGGCTGTTGTCGACTCTGCTCCCAGACCACCTGCTCTCGTCGGGCACCGCCGTGGAGTCGGCGTTAGAGCTGATTACGCCGGAGCTCTCGCCCACCGCCAGAGCCGAGGTCGAGGCCGCTGTGCAGGCCCGGCGCGGGGCAGGGGTGGTCGGGGCGGTGCATCACGGGCTGGCGGAGCTCGTCGGCGCGGCGACGGCGAGGGTGGCACCCGAACAGCTGGCGGGGCTCGTCGACATCGC
>JAAZYN010000323.1 GCA_014239625.1 Myxococcales bacterium
TCGCGCCTTGCCAGCGACGCAATCGCCTGGCGAATCTCGCGTTCAACCAAACTGAACGGCTCCATGACGCCCCACACACGTCGACCATCATGGTCGGGACCGACAAGGGCCACCACGCGCGCGTCCCTCGATACCTGTGGCCAACGCGGCGTGGAGCTGCCTCGGCCGCTGAAGTGTGGTCGCCCCAGCGCCTGCGGGCGGAGCGCTCCTGACCGGCGGCTCAGAACTTCCCGATCAGCTTGAGGTTGACCCCCCACAGCACCGTATTCGCGGTGCGAAACCGGGTCCCCAGCGCATCGTAGGCGTCATTGTAGACCGGGTTGTACTCATTGACGCACTCTTCGCAGAGACAGAGGGTATCCTGCGATGGCAGCGACCCCGAGACACATTGGGAGTTGGAGGCCTCGACCTGGTTTTCGTTGTCCAGGTTCTTGCCCGCGTCAGCCGTCGACAAGAAGTGGGACGTCTCGTGGCCGACCCAACCGGAGAAGCGGAGCTGGATGTATTTCCACATCTGCCAACGGAACCCGAGGCTCCCCCGCACCAGGGCGTATTGCTCGATGTCGGTCAGGCCATCGGTCTTCCGCCGCTCGCCGGTCGCCGGGTCGATGTCGCCGCGGGTGAACGTGGTCAGATCACACGGCGCGTTGTCGTCGCCCGGGTCGCAGCTGCTGCTGCCCAGGGCTTCATAGAGCGCTGTATATTCGCGGCCCTCGAATTGGTACATGATGTCAGCCCCGAGCTCGATGCTGAAGAACTCTTCCTTGCCCACGTTCTCGTACGGGATGAGGTCGATCCCGAGGGCGATCTTGAGCTGGTGACCCGGCGCCGCCAGGGTCTGCGTATTGACGTACTCCTCGAAGAAGGTGCCGCTGCTCGTCACACGAAAGTTGCCCGCGAGTCGGAAGTAAGGCTCGAACCACGGCATGAACCGGGCCGACACCGCCGACGCGAGCTCGACCTGCCATAGCCCGCCACCGGTCGCCTCGTTGTCGGTGCTCTTGAGCTCCGCGGTGGGGAACACGATGTTGATGTCGATGGCCCAGTTCGGATGGGTGAAGTCGCGGGCGTAGGACATCGGCGCGAAGCGGATGCGCGCCTCCAGATCACCGATGCCCGATCGATCCTGTCCATCGTAGGGCAGTTGAAAGAGCTGGGGCGCGCCGCCCGAAGGCGTCACCGACGAGTTCGTGCCGTCGACCCCTTCATCGAACTGCAGGTTGGTGCGGTCCCTCAAGATGTAGGGCAGGTAGAGTTCGATAGACGCGACCCGCCAGAAGCCTACCTTCGCGCTGAAGGCGAGCTGCTGCCACTCCGCGTCGTACTTCATCTCCCGGCGATCGAGCACCAGGCTCTCGTCGGGGCAGAACTGCCCCAAGTCCATGTCGTGCGACACACACTTGAACTCGCGGGTGATGATCCCGGTCTTCTTCCAGTAATCGAAGCCGACGACGCCGATTTCGACGTTGACCTGCGCCCCGTCACCTTCTCTCGGAAAGGGGTCGACGATCTCGGTGAGGCGCGACGCAGAGCTGGACGCCGGGATCATCGTGATGGCCACCAAGGCCATCGCGGGGACGAAAAACGCTTTCCAATCAATCATTGGGCGGTCCTACTCCTCATCCCGGAGGTTGAACTCCTTCATCTTGTTCTGCAACGACTTGCGAGAAATCATCAACAGCTGAGCGGCTCGCGTCACGTTTCCACCGGTCTGATCGAGGGCCTGGACGATGAGCTCACGTTCTAGCTGAGCAGTCGTCTCGCGCACAAGCTGCTTCATCGATACCCTGCCGACCAGATCCCGGTCGAGCCGCGGCGCAGACAGGGCCGATCCTCCTCCCGCGCCCACGCCAGAGCCAGATTTCAGCTCATCGGGCAAGAGGTCCGCGCTGATGGTCGCGTCCTCGCTGAAGAGCACCAACCGCTCCAACAGGTTCTCCATCTCCCGGATATTTCCAGGCCACGAGTAGCGGCGGAACGCGTTCATACTCTCCACCGACAAGCCATCGATCTGCTTTCCCAGTCGCTCGTTGAAGCGGATCAACATGTGCTCGACCAGCAGCGGGATGTCATCGGGGCGCTCGCGCAACGGCGGGAGGCGTATCGGCACCACGTTGAGACGATAGAACAGATCCTCGCGGAACCGCCCCTCCTCGACCTCGACCTGCAGGTTGCGGTTGGTTGCGGTGATGAGCCGGACGTCGACGCTCAACGTCTTGAGGCCGCCCACGCGCTCGAAGGATGACTCCTGGATGGCCCGCAGCAACTTCACCTGCATCTCAGGCGGAATTTCGGCGATCTCATCGAGGAACAACGACCCCCGGTCTGCGAGCTCGAAGCGACCCGGTTTAGACGCGATGGCACCCGTAAAGGCGCCCTTTTCGTGCCCAAACAGCTCGCTCTCGATGAGGGTCTGGGGGATAGCGGCGCAGTTGACCCGGATAAAGGGGCGCGCTTGGCGGCTCGAGCAATTGTGCAGCGCCTTGGCCACCAGCTCCTTGCCAGTACCGCTCTCGCCGGTGACCAATACGGTCGTCGGCGAGTTCGCTACCTTCTCGAGGATCGCGTAGACATCCCGCATCGGCCCGGAGCGACCGATCATCCCAAACCGCCCGGTGTCGCCGTCGTCGGTCGCGGGCAAGGCGATCGGCTCGACGCCGTCGAGCCGGACAGACATCGCCGTGTTCACTGCTTTCTTCACCACCGCCCGGAGCTCGTCGGCGTCGAACGGCTTGGTCACGAAGTCGAATGCGCCAACCTTCATCGCCTCGACCGCGGTGTCGACGGTCCCATGCGCCGTGATCATCACGGTGGCCGTCTCCGGGTAGTGCTCCACCATGCGCGCGAGGAGCTGCATCCCGTCCATACCCGGCATGCGGAGATCGGTGATGACGACGTGGTAGTCGCCACCGGTCTCCAGGCGCACCACGGCCTCGCGGCCGTCACTGGCCTCGGCCACAGCATAACCCTCGCGGGCGAGCAACCCCTTGAGGATGGTCCGCATGTTGGGCTCGTCATCGACGACCAGGATACGCGGTGTGATGCTCATCCGGTTTCCTTCTTCGAGTGCTCGACGTCGACCACGGTAGCCCAAAGCGTCCCACTCTGCAGCATCACCTCGATCGCGTCGTCGACTTGAACGTCGTGCGAGGAGGACAGAACGCGCTGGGAGTCGCCCGCCCGAACGATGGCATACCCGCGGTCCAGGTTGCCGCGAGGGCTCAGGGCCTCTAGCGTCCGGGTCAGCGTCACCAGGCGATGACGACGACGCATGAGGGCGCGACGGGCGGCCGCCACGGACCTGTCGCGAAGCGCCGTGAGGCGCGTCTGTTCGAGCGCCAGCCGCGCGGTCGGGTGCAAATTTGTCAGTCGGCCACTGAGCGCCGCGAGGCGGCGCGCCCGTCGGGTTGTGTGGTGCTCGAGGTTGACAGCGGCTCGGGACGACAGGTCATCGAGCCGCTGCTGCCCTTCGGCCACGGTCCTCTCAGCCGCTCGTTCCATGCGCCGCAGCGCGATCTGGAGGCGGTGGCGGAGAGGCCCCCTGTCGGGCACCACGAGCTCAGCCGCCGCCGTCGGTGTAGCAGCGCGCACATCTGCCACGACGTCCGTCAGCACCTGATCGACCTCGTGGCCGACGCCGCTGACGACGGGGATCGGACACGCCGCGATGGCCCGGACGACGCTCTCGTCGTTGAAGGCCCGGAGGTCTTCAGCGCCACCCCCGCCGCGCGACACGATGATGACGTCCACCCCTCCGACCTCGACCAGGTTGGCCAGCGACGCTTTGATGGTGGAGACCGCTTCGACACCCTGCACTCGGCAGGGAGCGACCAGGACAGGTCGAGGGAACCGCCGCCCGATGGTGGCCAGGATGTCTCGAAGCGCGGCGCCGCCTTCAGCGGTCACCAGGCCGATACGGGCCGGCAGCCGAGGGAGAGGTCGCTTTCGGGTGGGGTCGAACAGCCCCTCCGCGCGGAGCTTCGCCTTGAGTCGCTCGAGGGCCAACAGGTGCGCACCGAGCCCCGCCTCAGCGAGTCGCCGGATGACCAGCTGGTAGCGCCCGTGTTTCTCGTAGATCTGCACGTCACCGTGAGCCACGACTCGCATCCCATCGGCCACCCGAAAGGGAAGGCGGGCCGCGGTGGTGCCCCAGATAACGCAGGGGATCTGGGCCCAGTCGTCCTTCAGGGTGAAATACGTGTGGCCTCGACCGGCCAGCTTCACGCCGGTGATCTCGCCCTCTACGTTGCAGTT
Source organism: Myxococcales bacterium (assembly GCA_014239625.1). GTDB lineage: Bacteria > Myxococcota_A > UBA9042 > PHBI01 > JAAZYN01 > JAAZYN01. Next base: position 4,255 of record JAAZYN010000323.1, read on the forward strand.
GAAGAAGACCGACTCCAAAGCTTGCTTGAGGTCGCGCGTGAGCTGCGCGACCGAGACGACTCGGGGACCCATGTGTGTTCATTGAACCGCCCCTCGTCACATGTCAAACGTGAGGTACTCGACCCGCCAGCTGTCGCGCACCCTTGGCGCTGAATCGAGGCCGCCGGCGCTCGCCGCCCGAATCACCCCGTCGATCTGGACCAGGCGCCTGCTCTCGCCTTCACATCCATGTTTTCAGGCACTTCGATGGACACCACAGGGGCGCAGCGCTGGCAGGCGTGGCGCAGACCCGGCCGGTGTCCGGGTCCCACACGACGAACTGTGGAGTTAAGCGGGCAACGGGGTTAGATTGACCGACGATGCTTTACCGTCCATCCAACATTGTCCCGCTGGCGCTTCTCGTCACCCTGGCCTGCACGGCCTGCACGGAACTTCCCAACGCCCCACCCGATACGACGGCCGACTTGGGTGCAGACGTCACACCGGATGTGGCGGGAGAACTTCAGCCGGAGCTCCCCACCACGCCCGACGTCGGGACCGACACCCCGGACCCCGGTCCTCCGGTCGACGCCGAGGACGTCTCCCCGCCCGACGTCGAGGACACATCGCCGCCGGATGTCCCCACCTCTAACTGTCCCGGCGGCTGCGACGAAGGTGAGGTCTGCCTCGCTGGTGGCTGTGTCGGCAGCTGCGGGACGACGCCGCTCAGCGACCTGCTTGGCGCCCTCGCCCCCAGCGTCAAAGCGGTCGACAATATCTGCAAGGACAACAGCGACGTGTGGGCGTGGGCCATCGGCCAAGCCGGCGCCGTGTACGAGGTCCGCTCGCAGCTCGTGGGCACAGGGTCCACGCGGGTAGGGCTCTGGAGCTTCAACTGGTGGGACGGCGTCGATGGCGTGCTGGCCGCCGCCACCATCGCGGACAGCGTGGTGTCCGGGACGGTAGAGCTCTGGCAGGTGTTCCCTGGACGGTTCCTGAAGTTGAACGAGGCCGGTGACCACGCCCTCTGGGGGTTCGCCTTGGGGGCCGCCAGCGGGAGCCTGAACCACACCGCTCTGACCG